>NZ_BHGL01000002.1 GCF_003864975.1 Sulfuriferula thiophila | reverse complement strand
CCCACCTAAACACAAACTCGCTATGGCCGCTTAACCTCTACTTTTAACTGCGGTTATTAATGGGGGGATTACCGTGCTCTTCTTCAGATGTATTAACACTAAATTCTGCCAGCATACGCCTGACGTAATGTGTATCAGACCAAAGCGATTTATCTGTAGCATAGATACCCATTTTATTCGCTATCTGTTTCATATCATGGTAACTCTTTCCCAGAATATTCGCGACGGACGCAATGCCGCATCCTGTTGTTTCTTCCTGTATGACTGGTTGCATTCTATTTTTCTTCAATATGCCTAACGCTTGAATTAAGCCTCGCCGCGAGACAGTGTCGGCTTGAATGAATTATTATGCACTATCGTTAGCTTTGTGCTGCCCCTTGCTTTTTAGGTAGCTCTGGGTTCATAAAGTCCCAAGGTGCAGCACTACCTACATGGAAATCTAATTTTGGAACATAATTCGATGAGTCATCTAAAGTTCCAGCCTTTATGCCTAGCACTCCTGGCATATTGCTAAACCGAGCGAACAATTGAGAACCACAATTCGGGCAGAAACCTCTTTTGTGCATATTTCCGCTGTCTGCTTGAGACTCGAAATATTTTACTTCGCCTGAAACAACAACATTTTTTTCAGGGAAAATCATCGCTGGAATGAATGCACTGCCTGACGATCTTTGACAGTCTTTGCAATGACAATTTCCAGTGAACATTGGCTCAATATCAACTGAATAGCTGATTTCCCCACAAAGACACTGCCCAGAATACTTTGCATTCATAAAAGACTCCTATCTGATATTGGGTGCATAACAGTTATTAGACGGACCCAGCGGTCAAGATTGTTATTAATAATAAAGCGTGCTGTTCGGCATTGACAAAGCTTGTGGCGACTTCCCTCAATTTCAAACTCGACTTGTCTGCATAGGCAATGACCGTGCACGTGCTCTCCAATGATGTTTATCGTTCAAAGTAAGGTGCCCGCTTGTAACCAGTCCCGCTTGAGCGTAATCTTAGGTAACTTACCCAAACTGCAATGCCAAATGGTGACAATTAAGCTGCAGCCCCTTACGCAAATATAAACGATGAGCATCATGCCGAGCATAGCCGGTATCAAGATGCAACCCATCACATTTTTGGCTTTGTGCGTGAGCGATAAGCCAATCTAGTAACTGTCCAGCAAAACCTCGTTTTTTCTCTACAGGTAAAGTAATGAGGTCGTCAATGTAAAGCACTTTTCCCCAAGCAAGAAATTCCGCAAAGCGGAAACCTGCTGCACTTTTTACAACTCCATCATGTCTGAGTGCAAGGACTTTGAAGCCTTGAGCTTGCTGCCTCTTTACTTGAGGAAGAAATTCTTCTTCATTCAAGTGAGGTCGCAGGACTTTAAACACGTAGAAGCATTCTTCTAATTCTTTGTCAGATTCAGCAATATAAATTTCGGTCGTCATAAACTTCCTATGTAATTACTTAACGAGGCTGTAGAAAAACTAATTGTGTGGTCGTGCATATGAATATAGCGCATTTTGAAAAGTCGATTTTCACACGTCACTATTCCGGTTTTTCATAAAGTAGTTTTGCTACAGACCCAACGTGTATGTTAACGAAATAAAAAATCAGGATATCTGTCTACACTGATCTTTCCATCGCCTGCTCCAATACCTCGAAAATCTGCGGCGACTGACATTGTGCCACATTGAAGCGCATGAATGACGCCGCTGTCTGGCTGAAGCTAAATACGTTGCCAGGGGCGAGGACAACTCTCTCGTGCAGCGCCTCTTGCGATACTCTGCCAGAGTCCAGGTTGTGTGGCAGGCGTACCCAAAGGAACATGCCTCCCTGCGGTTTCATCCATGGGGAGATGCTGAGTTTGTCCAGTTGATGTAGTGTGCGCCCCATGGCATCTGCCAATTTGTTGTGTAGTGTATCCAGGTGGTGACGATAGGCACCTTGTCGCAACATGGAGTGCACCAGTTCCGCAGCAAGGCCGCTGCTGCTAAGGGTGGTGGCCAGTTTCAGATCGACGATTTGTTCCGCCCACTCTTGCCTGACAGCTAGATAGCCGCAACGAGCCGAAGCGGATAGTGTCTTAGAAAAACTACCAATATGTATGACTCGGTTCAGTCCGTCAAAAGAAGCCAGTAAGGGGGAGGTATTTGGTGCAAAGTCGGCATAGATATCATCTTCGACAATTAATAGATCGTGGTCCTCGGCTAATTTGAGCACATGGTGGGCGACGATGGGTGACATCACTGCACCAGTCGGATTGTGAAAAGCTGAGTTGGTTAGATACAGGCGGGGTTTATGTTGGGCTAACAGTGTGCCCATCGCTTGTAAATCTGGCCCTTGGTTGGTATAGGGTACGGAGATAAGTTGGACTTTGTGCGCGCGCAGTAATGCCTGAAAGTTGAAATAGCATGGATCATCAATCATTACAGTATCACCTGGTTCCAGCAGGAATCGACAAATCAGATCGATGGCCTGAGTGCCAGAGTCGGTGATGATGATTCGTTGCGCGGGAGCTGCGACACCTCGTTCGCCAAGGCGCCGGCTGAGTTGTTCGCGCAGGGCAAAGTGTCCATAGGGGTGACCATATTCCAGCAAACTTGTTTGAGGCTCTTTTGCCAGTCGACGTAAAGCGCTGCGGATTTCCTTTTCAGGCAACCATGAGGGCGGCAGCCAGCCACAACCAGGTTTGAGCATGTTTCCTTCTGCTTCGAGTGATTGCCGGATGATCCATAGTGGATCAATGTCGCGATTTTTCATTGCGCCGACATCGGCTAGAGACAGAGGGGGAAGGTGTCCACACACGTAAAATCCTGATCCGCGTTTTGCAGTAAGTACTCCTTCGGCAGCTAGTCGGTCGTAGGCATCGACGATGGTGTTTTTTGAGACATTCAAGCGTTCGGCCATTTGTCTGATGGAGGGCAGCCGTTCACCAGGTATCAAAGTGCGGGAAACAAGTTGTTTGTGTATGGATTGCATGACAGCATCCACGCGTGTGCCTACTCTGAGATCTAGATTGTTAGGCATAATTTGTACCCATAAGTTTACAAGACAGTATCTTTGAATTGTACCTATCTGTCACTGTTGCGTCCAAGGCTTTCAGGGGATGATGCAAGTTCTGATTGTGTGCGAGGGTAAGCGTATGAATAAGGGGTCTGGTGGGTGGGGTAGCGGAATGTTAGGAGTGCTGATTTTTAGCGGTACATTACCCGCAACACGGGTAGCTGTTGGCACTTTTGAGCCGATTTTCTTAACGTTGGCACGGGCGGCGATAGCGGGTGTGATTGCTCTGTTGATATTGCTGGCGTTGCGTCAGTCACGACCTGCGCGCAGTGACCTTGGCGCATTGTTAGTGGTGGCGCTGGGTGTGGTAATTGGGTTTCCGTTATTGCTTGCGCTTGCATTAAGGCATGTCAGTGCGGCACATGCCACTGTGTTTGTCGGGTTGCTGCCGATGGCTACAGTCACGTTTAGTGTGCTGCGCGGCGACAAGAATCCGCGCAGGCTGTTCTGGCTGTTTTCTCTGCTGGGCAGTCTAGTGGTGGTTGTTTTTGCAATGAGTCAAGGTGGTTTTGCCGTTGCCAGTGATGATGTGTTGTTATTCATCGCAGTTGCCATTTGCGGTATGGGCTATTCCGAGGGGGCGCGATTATCTCGACGCATGGGTGGCTGGCAGGTCATATGCTGGGCGTTGGTTATTGCATTGCCTCTGGTGTTACCGTTGTCTCTGTGGACATTGCCCGGCCATATGCAACAAGTTGCTTGGCATGCCTGGTTCAGCCTTGGATATGTATCATTGTTTAGTATGCTGCTTGGCTTTTTCTTTTGGTATCGTGGTTTAGCCATCGGCGGAGTTGCAGCCATCAGTCAGTTGCAATTGCTGCAACCGTTCTTTGGTCTGGGCTTGGCGGCAGTATTGCTGGGTGAGCATGTCAGCATGATGATGTTTACATCCGCGACGGTTGTAGCGCTGTGTGTTGTTGGCACTAGACGGTACTCCGCGTAATTTTTACTATATACGCGGATTCATGAATGCCATGCAAACAATTGGCAATTAGCTGATTTGCTTCGTTTTGATGTGATGGCGCGGCGAGTTGAGAATTTTATACTGATTCAGCCCGCAATCCGCGCTGCCCAGTTCTGCCGGGCCTGTTGTGCGTTGCTGAACACCTGATTCAGCGCAGCACTATCGAGCTTGGCCAGCGCTTCGCGTAACTTGCTTAACTGCAGTTGATACGCATCGAGTTCGGCCAGCAATGCCGCCTGGTTGGCCAGCGCGATGTCGCGCCACATCTCCGGGCTGCTGCCGGCAATGCGGGTGAAATCACGGAAACCGCTGGCGGCGAAACCGAACAGCTGATCAGCATTGTCGCGTTGCGCGATCATGTCTACCAGTGCGTAGGCCAGCAGATGCGGCAGATGGCTCACCGCGGCGAAGATCGCGTCATGCTCGGCAGCACTCATGGTACTGATTTTTGCCCCGCAGAGTTGCCACATGGCGGTGACTCTGGCTAGCGCATCGGCTTGTGTTGCAGCCAATGGTGCGAGCACCAGATTTTTGGATAGATACAGATCAGCACGGGCGGCAGTGGCGCCACTCAGCTCGGCACCGGCAATCGGGTGTGCCGGTACACAGTTGGCCAGGTTCGCTGTCAGATGCTGCTGCATTAAGGCCACTACGTCCTGTTTGGTGCTGCCGGCATCAGTGACAATGGTGTGCGCGCCAAGATGCGGTGCAATGGCTTGCATAATGGCAGCCATTTGCCCGACCGGCACGGCGAGCAGGACGACATCGGCATCGCGCACGGCATCGGCCGCATCGGTGGCAATGCGGTCAATTATTCCGAGCTGGATGGCCTGTTGCAGATTGGCGGCACTGCGCCCGACCCCCACTACCTCGCCTACTGCACCAGCCTGCTTCAAGGCCAGTGCAACCGAGCCGCCGATAAGGCCGACCCCGAACAGGGCGAGTTTAGGGATAGCAACAGTCATTTATGCCAATCTTGAAAAGCGTAAGGATAGAAACAGATGCATACCGGCCGAATGCAGTACTCTGCACCCGGCCAGCCATACTTTAGATGTCGCGGCCGAGTATCTTGGCGATACCACCCAATTCGACCATCAGTTTTTTCAGCTCTTCCGGGGTCAGTGCCTGATCAGCATCACACCAGGCTTCACATGGTGTAGGGTGCATTTCCACCAGCAGGCCATCGGCACCGGCAGCAATTGCTGCGCGTGACAATGCTGGCACCATCCATGCTTTACCACCCGCATGAGACGGATCAATGATAACTGGCAAGTGTGTTTCTTTTTTCAGCACTGGAATCGCGGTGACGTCGAGCACGTTACGGTAGTAGGTTTCGAAAGTACGGATACCGCGTTCGCAGAAAATAATGTTGTGGTTACCGGCAGCAGCAATGTACTCGGCCGCCATCAACCATTCGGAAATGGTTGCAGACATGCCGCGTTTCAGAATCACCGGCTTGTTTATGCGCCCGACTTCCTTCAATAAATCGAAGTTTTGCATATTGCGGGTACCGATCTGGATGACGTCAACGTCCCATTCCATAAAGGTATCCAGCATACGCACATCCATCAATTCGGTAACGATAGGCAGGCCCTGTGCATCGGCTGCCTTGCGGAACATTTCCAAACCTTCAACCCCTTTACCCTGGAACGAGTAAGGGCTGGTACGCGGCTTGAACGCACCGCCGCGCATCAGGCGGCAGCCGGCTTCTTTCACATACTTGGCAGAGTCATCCATCTGCTGCTGGGTTTCTACTGAACAAGGGCCGGCAATGATCTGCACGGTATTGCCACCCAGCGGCACGCCCTTGATGTCGATAACGGTATTTTCCTTATGCCATTCGCGCGCCACGATCTTGTATGGCTTTACGATGTGCATGGATTGCTCGACACCAGGCAAAGCGTCAATCAATTCCTGATCGATAGTGCGCTCATCACCGATGGCACCAATAATGGTACGTTCGACGCCGCGTGAGATATTGGCATCGCAGCCGTATTCCTTGACCTTTTTAACGACTGCTTCGATTTGTTGCTCAGTAGCACTCGGGCTCATTACGATAATCATACTTGCTCCTTAACGACGTCTTCTAACGCCTGCAAAAATTGGTTGTTCTCTGACGCCAGCCCTATGCTGACGCGTAAATATTCAGGCATACCGTAATTGCCGATGGGTCGGACAATTACACCGTGTTCCAGTAAGCGTCGGTACATCGCCGTGGCATTGCCAATGCGAATGGCAAGAAAATTAGCGTACGACGGGATGTAATCAAGACCCAGCAATCTCAAACCCTGGGTCAACTGGCGCATTCCCAGCTGGTTGAGCGCATAGCTGCGTGCAATAAACTCATCATCATTCAGCGCAGCCGTCGCGGCGACCAGCGCCAGACTATTCACGTTAAACGGCTGGCGCACACGGTTCATCATATCAGCTATTGCTGGACTTGCCAGCGCATAACCGACACGCAAGCCGGCCAGACCATAAGCCTTGGAAAAAGTCCGCGTCACGATCAGATTCGGGAAACGCGCTAACCAGTCCACGGCATCGGACTGCAACTCTGCGGGCAGATATTCACCGTAGGCCTCGTCCAGCACCACCAGCACATTCGCCGGTACTTTTTCCAGGAATGCCAGCACATCGGCATTCGCTAACAGGGTACCGGTAGGATTATTCGGGTTGGCGATAAACACCATGCGCGTATCCGCACGTACTGCCGCCAGCATGGCATCCAGATCATGGCCGAAATCGCGAGCCGGCGCTGTGATGCCTTCCGCACCGACCGCCAGTATAGCTAATGGATATACGGCAAAGGCATGTTCGGAATACACCGCCGATACACCGGCTGCCAGAAATGCGCGCGCTGCCATTTCCAGTACGTCATTGGAACCATTGCCCAGGACAATTTGTTCGGTACCTACACCCAGCTTGGCAGACAGCGCCGCCTTGAGCTCAAACCCGCTGCCGTCAGGGTAGCGTGCCAGTTGATCTAATTCAGCCTCAATGGCTACCAGCGCCTTGGGGCTAGCGCCCAACGGATTTTCGTTAGAGGCCAGCTTGACGATGCGATGTTCGTCCAGCCCGAGCTCGCGCGCCAGTTCGGCGATGGGCTTACCCGGTTGATACGGCGCGATCGCACGGATATAAGTAGGGGCCAGGTCACACAAACTCATTACAAAACACCTATCGGGTATGACCCTAATAATTTCAACAACGCCGCTTTGCTGGTTAATTCAGACAAAGCTGCGGCAACAGCAGGATCATCGCGATGCCCTTCAATATCGACAAAGAACACATATTCCCACAAACCAGAGCGCGCCGGACGCGATTCCAGCTTGGTCATGGACACGCCATGACGTGCAAACGGCTCCAGCAACCCCATGATGGCGCCCGGCAAATTATGCGCGGACATCAACAGCGAGGTCTTATCATGGCCGGAAGCAGAGGCATCATGTTTGCCCAGCACCAGAAAACGCGTGGTGTTATCCGGCTCGTCTTCGATATTGTCGAACAGACGCTGCAGCCCATAGATTTCTGCGGCAATTTCACCGGCAATCGCGAGTGCTGATTCATCTGCGGCTGCCATTTGTGCAGCTTCAGCATTACTGGCCACTTGTACGCGAGGTACAGCAGGTAAATGCCGATTCAGCCATTCATGGCATTGTGCCAATGACTGTCCATGCGAATAAATCACGTTGACGCCATCCAGCCCGGGAATCTTGCGCATTAACGACTGATGGATGCGCAGATCAACCTCACCGCAAATTTTCAGCGGGGTATCCTGCAGCAGATCCAGCGTACGGTTCACTGCACCTTCAGTTGAATTCTCCACGGGCACGATGCCATAATCGGCTCCGCCAGCATTGACTTCACGAAACACTTCATCAATCGAAGCGCACGAACGCGTCTCGGCAGCATGACCAAACTGTTTTACCGCAGCGGCCTGGCTGAACGTACCCTGTGGGCCGAGAAACGCCACCGACAGCGGCTTTTCCAGTGCCAGACACGCTGACATGATTTCGCGGAACAGTCGCGCAGCGGTTTCATCCGCCAGCGGTCCGTTATTTAATTCCTTGATGCGGCGCAATACCTGCGCTTCGCGCTCCGGGCGATACACCGTGCCATTCTTGAGCCGGCCTATGGTTTGCGCATGACGCGCACGCTGATTGATGAGGCTTAACACCTGCTCATCAATCGCATCAATCTCCGCGCGTATTTGCTGTAAATCTTCTGACATCACTCAACCTTGTTGTTGCGCAAAATCTTGCATGTATTGAACCAAAGCCTGAACCCCGGCTATCGGCATCGCATTGTAGATGGAGGCACGCATGCCGCCCGCCAGCTTATGACCTTTCAATTGCAACAAACCACGCTGCTGTGCTCCCTTGAGGAAGGCTTCATCCAGCGCCGGATCACGCAAGGTGAACGGAATATTCATGCGTGAACGATTTTCATGCACCACAGGATTACTGTAAAAGTCGCTGGCATCGAGGCAATCGTACAATAGCGTAGCCTTGGCTATATTGCGCTGCTCCATTGCCGCCAGCCCGCCTTCGCGTTTAAGCATCGCAAACACCAGGCCGGCAATATACATGGCATAAGTCGGCGGGGTGTTGTACATCGAGCCATGCTCAGCCTGCGTCAGGTAATTGAACATGGTCGGTGTCGTCGCCAGCGGCTTGCCAATCAGATCATCACGCACGATGACGATGGTCAGACCTGCCGGGCCGATATTCTTTTGCGCACCCGCGTATATCAGGCCGAAACGGCTGACATCAATGGGCTTGGACAGGATATTCGACGACATATCCGCAACCAGAGGCACCTCGCCGGTATCCGGTGTCCAGTGAAACTCTACCCCGCCTATGGTTTCATTCGGAGTGTAATGCACGTAAGCTGCATTTTTATCCAGCTGCCAGTCAGCCTGCGCTGGTGCATAGCTGAAGTTTTTATCTGCGCTGCTTGCCGCTACATTCACTGTGGCATAACGCCGCGCTTCATCGATGGCTTTTTCTGACCAGATACCGGTGTTGATGTAATCCACGCTGGTTCTACCCCGCAACAGATTCATCGGCACCATGGAAAACTGCGAAGAAGCACCGCCTTGCAAAAACAACACTTTGTAATTGGCAGGTACATTCAAGAGCTCGCGCAGATCCGCTTCGGCTTGATGAGCTATCGCAGTAAATTCCTTACCACGATGGCTCATCTCCATCACCGACATACCGGAGCCATGCCAGTCCAGCATTTCGTCACGCGCCTGTTCCAGCACGGACTTGGGCAACACGGCAGGACCTGCACTGAAATTAAAAATTTCGCTCATGATCGCTCAAATATCCAATTGACCGTTAGTATCGTCAGCAGCTGCAGCTTCGTCGTCATCGCGTTCCAGCACGCGCTCGACGCCGATGAGTTTCTGTCCGTCATCCAGATTGATCAAGGTGACGCCTTGCGTTGCACGACCCATTTCACGCATTTCCTTGACGCGGGTACGAATCAGCACACCACCATCCGTAATCAGCATGATTTCATCATCCGGCTCTACCAGCGTTGCCGCAACCACAGGCCCGTTACGCTTGGTGGTCTGGATTGCGATCATGCCCTGGGTACCACGGCCATGACGGGTGTACTCGGCAATATTGGTACGCTTGCCATAACCGTTTTCAGTTGCAGTCAGCACGGATTGCTGTTCATTTTCAGCAACCAGCAGGGAAATCACTTTCTGATCCTTGCCCAGCTTCATACCACGTACGCCACGTGCGCCACGGCCCATTGAGCGCACATCGTTCTCATCAAAGCGCACCGCTTTACCGCCGTTGGAGAACAGCATGACATCATGACTGCCTTCGGTGACCGCCACGCCTATCAGGTAATCGCCTTCATCCAGGCCCACGGCGATAATACCGGCTTTACGCGGATTACCGAATTCGGACAACGCTGTTTTCTTCACTACGCCATAGGCGGTAGCCATGAATACATAGCGGTTATCCACGAATTCCTTGACCGGCAGGATCGCGTTGATTTTTTCGCCTTCTGACAACGACAGCAAGTTTACTATAGGCCGGCCACGCGAGATACGACTGCCTTGCGGCACTTCATACACCTTGACCCAGTACACGCGGCCAAAGTTGGAGAAGCACAGGATGTAGTCATGGCTATTGGCAATAAACAGGCGCTCGATAAAGTCATCATCCTTGGTCGGCGCAGCCTGCTTGCCGCGACCACCACGTTTTTGCGCGCGGTAATCATCCAGCGGCTGCGACTTCATGTAACCACCGTGCGATAGGGTAACAACCATGTCTTGCGGCGTGATCAGGTCTTCCAGACTCAAATCTTGTGCATACACCACAATTTCGGAACGACGCTTGTCACCAAACTGCTGTTTAACCAAACCAATCTCATCGGTGATAATTGCGGTAACACGTTCCGGTCTAGCCAGAATATCCAGCAAGTCGGCTATTTTTGTGACAACTTCTTTGTATTCATTCAGTATCTTGTCCTGCTCGAGGCCTGTAAGGCGTTGCAAACGCAACTCCAGAATAGCCTGCGCCTGCGCATCGGATAAACGGTAACCGTCTTTGGAGAAGCCGAATTCAATCGCCAGACCTTCCGGACGGAACGCATTGGCATCTTCCATGGCACGCGACAACATTTCCTCGACCAGTTGTGAACGCCAGGTTTGCGCCATCAGGCCTTCTTTTGCCACTGCCGGCGTTGGCGCAGCCTTGATTAGTGCAATGATGTCGTCCACGTTGGACAACGCCACGGCCAGACCTTCCAGAATATGACCACGCTCGCGCGCTTTCTTCAATTCGAAGACCGTACGGCGTGTGACCACTTCACGACGATGGCGCAGGAATGCATCCAGCATCTGTTTCAGATTTAACAGGCGCGGCTGGTTATCCACCAGCGCCACCATGTTCATACCGAAGCTGTCCTGCATCTGGGTGTGCTTGTACAGGTTGTTCAACACGACCTCAGGCACTTCGCCACGCTTCAGCTCGATAACCACACGCATACCGGATTTATCCGATTCGTCGCGCAGATCGGAGATACCTTCCATGCGCTTCTCACGAACTAGCTCGCCGATTTTGATCAGCAAGTTAGCTTTATTCACCTGGTACGGCAATTCATCAACAATGATGGACTGACGATTACCGGCTTTATCCAGGTCCTCGAAGTGGGTACGGGCACGAATGACGACGCGACCACGCCCGGTACGGTAACCTTCACGCACACCCACCAGACCGTAAATGATACCGGCGGTCGGGAAATCCGGCGCTTTGACAATATCAATCAGCGCCTCGATATCGGTTTCCGGCTCATGCAGCAAAGTCAGGCAGGCATCGCACACGTCGGTCAGATTGTGTGGCGGAATATTGGTCGCCATACCCACCGCGATACCGGAAGAACCGTTAATCAGCAGGTTCGGAATTTTTGCCGGGAATATCAGCGGCTCATGCTCTGAACCGTCATAGTTAGGGCCAAAATTGACGGTTTCCTTATCCAGATCAGCGAGCAATTCATGCGCGATTCTGGACATGCGGATTTCGGTATAACGCATAGCCGCCGCGTTATCGCCGTCCACCGAACCGAAGTTACCCTGACCATCAACCAGCGGATAGCGCAGCGAAAAATCCTGCGCCATACGCACGATGGTGTCGTATACAGCCGTATCACCGTGCGGGTGATATTTACCGATAACGTCACCGACGATACGGGCCGATTTTTTATAAGCTTTATTCCAGTCGTTAGACAGCTCGTGCATGGCAAACAATACCCGACGATGCACAGGTTTCAAGCCATCCCGCACATCGGGTAGTGCACGCCCCACGATCACGCTCATGGCGTAATCAAGGTAAGAACGGCGCATTTCATCTTCTAGACTGACGGGAAGCGTTTCTTTAGCGAAAGATTCCATTTGCGTAATAATTTTTATGTGGGCGAATAATCCCGTGATTTTAGCACGGGCAGCGCGCTCGGTGAAACCCGATAACGCTGCCCGTGACTATATTAAATTGCCAGCAAACCAATACCCAACATGGATATCGCCTCCAGCACCGAAATCAGCAACAAGTTAATTTGCCTCATGATCATCATCTCCCGTCATATTCAGCCTTGATGCAGCTAACATCAGACTAAAATCCGCGATATGCCTAATCCGAACAAAATGCGCGACAGCAATAATGTGTCCGCCACATACAACCGCCAGTATTACGATGAATGCGACTGGTTAAGTCATTTAAGCCTGTTTCAGCACATTTTCCCAATGAGATATTTCAACTGCGGCAATAGTGATTAACTATTACTCACCTGCAAGATAACCATATACAGCCTCGCCCCAGCAATTCACCATCGCCATTCCATGACATTCCACAACGGCATCTTTTCCAGAAAATTAGTTCCAGATCAACCCGAAAACGCTAAACAAGTATATTATTTTCAACAACTCCGTGGCCGAGTGCATTAACCCAATATGAAAAAAATAATATTTTTTGCGGTGCTGCTCACCATTGTTTCTATCAGCAGCTTATTTACATACCGGTATGTCATGAATCTGAATCAGGAACAGATCCGGATTTCCACCAACCCATGGGTTGGATTTACACCCTTTATCTATGCACAGGAGAAAGGCTGGCTGGAAAAAACCCCATTCCGGTTTATCTGGCTCGTTGACCTGACCGAAAATTCCCGCATGTATGAGCGTGAATTTACCCAGGGGTTTACTGCGACGCAGTATGAACTCATGCATTTCAAAGAGCACAGCCACATTAAACCGGTTTTTCTGATTGACCGCTCCGTTGGTGCCGATGTCATACTTTCCAACCGTTCGCTAAACGAACTACGCAACACGCACGATCCGATCACTGTTTATCTGGAAAGAGGATCGTTGCATGATGACATTCTAAAAGCTTTCATTAAAGAAAACGCGCTGGAACATCAAGCGCTGATTCTTAAAAACAGCTCTCAACAATCGATGGCGCTGATTGAACCTGCCAGCACCCCCATCATTGCGCTTTCCTATGCACCTTATGTTTCCAACCTGACCAAACGCGGGCTTGTTGCCATTGCGTCCACAGCAACCATGAAGTCATTTATTATCGTCGATGCACTGTATATGGATGAACGCTTTGTTACAGGACGGGAAGACGAATACCGCAAGCTGAAAACAATTTTCAATCGGGCGCTGGAACAACTTAGCACTGACCCCCATGAATACTACCAAACGATACACGGGTACCTGGAGGGACAGAGCTACGATGAATTCATGGCGACCACCCAACAGATAGAATGGCTTAATCATGGCAGCAACGAGGCTATTGCTCGCCAGCTTGAAACCCAGCATATTTCAACAGACAGGTTGTTGCCGTGAAAGTCCACAAATTCGCCCTGCTCGGAGTTGCCGCATTCGGCTTTGTCATTGCCAGCTTATCGGGCGGGTTTTATACCCTGCAGCGCGCAGAAATGCTGCGCACCGTGGCCGATGGTCTCAACCAGAGCCTGTTTTATCTGGAAGAAAATACCCGTAGAGCACTTCAGCACGGCCGCATGGATGAAGTGCAGAGTATTCTTGATCAAGGCTCAGCCATTAACGATGCAGTTGCCGTCGTATCCATTTCAACCGATTTGCGCACCATAGAAGCATCCTCATCCCGCTCCAGCAAAGGAAAACCAGTTAGCAATGAATACCTGCCCTTATCGCAACTCCATAAAGCACTAATCGAGCGGCACCACACCCAGTTCCGCAGTGAATTTTCCTACTTCGAAGGTAGCAGCAGGCATGAAGCGTTATTACTGGTGCGGATAGATGAAGGGTATGTGTTTGGCCGCCTGAACCAGATTGCCATCCTTTATGGCATCGGCCTGTTTCTCGTACTTGGTTTTTTAAGCCTGGTGGCATACATAGCAGTTCGACGCACCATGATCATTCCGCTGGAGACCATGACAAATCACGCCTATACCGGCAGCACACAGGGTGATGCGTATTTTATTGACGAGCTCACAGAACTGGATCGCACCCTGAGCGACTCATTCCTTTCCATGCACCATCAGCAACACGATCTCCAAAACGCATTAGATGAATCACGCTTTCTGGATGAAATGCTCCGCACTATCGCGGATATCAACCAGTTACTGATTACCGCCAATACCGTCGAAGAGCTCATAACGAAAAGTGCCCGTCGTCTCGCACAGCATCCCGGCTATGCTTCTTGCTGGATTGCATTAAACAGCGATGACGCAATAACGGTACGGGCATTATCATCCTCACCGACTGCGGATCTGAGCGTGGGCACCACGTTTGAGCAGAGGACTGATCAGCATGCCAGCGACCCCGTCGCTCAGGCATTGCGCCAAAGCAAACCCGCCGTCATCGACCATCTGCAACAATACAGCTCACATGAAGCCTGGTACTTATTTGCCAAACAGGAAGGATATGGGTCATTTATCGCCCTCCCGTTACTCCCCAGCATCAATGAAGCACCGACTGGACTGCTTGGCCTGTACACACTACGCACCGATGGCTTCGATGCTAAAGAAATCACCATGCTTGAAGAACTTGCTGGAGACATCGGCTTTGCAATTCGCTCATTCATGCAGCGCGAACAGCTTGAACATCACCTCACGACCGAGCCGATAACCCTATTACCAAACCGGGTGGCTTTGCTGGATCGACTCACCATCAATACCAATGTGATGTTGGCGATTATTAATATCGACCGATTCAGTGACATCAATGAAGTGTATGGCATTACCATCGGAGACGGGATATTGGCCGTCTATGGCCGCTGGCTCACCCAGTTCATCAAACCGTATCAGGACATTTCCTTGTATAAAATCGGCAGTGATGAATATGTGCTGCTCTTTAGTGAATGCGACAACCTGGCCCGCTGCAGAGCCTTTCTGGAACAACTGACAACTCAAAGCTCCCAGCAGTCGTTCGTGATTGATGAAATTGAAATCGTACTAACCGTCACCGTCGGCATGGCCATCGCCTCCGAGCAGATACTGGAACACGCTACTGCCGCACTCAAGCAGGCCAAGCTCTCCCATCAGAGCATAGCGATGTATGAAAACGCATCGTTCAAAAAGGATCAGGAAAACAATATCGCCTGGTACAAGCGCATCAAGGAGGCCATTGAGGACTCACGCATCGTCCCGTTCTTTCAGCCGATTGTTGATAACAAGACCCAGCACATCATCAAATACGAAGCGCTCATACGTCTCATCGAGAAAGACGGCAGCGTTATCAGCCCTTACGTCTTTCTGGGGATTGCAAAAAAAACCAAACTATACGGCCAACTGACCAGAATCATGTTCGACAAGGTCATCGAGCAATTCAAAACCAGCACACTTCCCGTGGGCATCAACCTCTCGACCGAGGATCTGCTCAACAAAGAACTCGCTGATTACATGGAACAGGCCATACGTTCGCATCAGGCTGGGAAAATGCTGATTTTTGAAATCCTCGAGAGCGAAGGTATTGAAAACTATTTGGAAGTGAGTGCGTTTGTCGACCGTTTCAAATCAATCGGATGTCATTTCGCAATTGATGATTTCGGTTCCGGCTACTCAAACTTCGATCATCTGCTCAAACTCAATGTGGACACCCTCAAAATCGACGGCAGCCTGATCAAAAATCTGCCGCATGATCGCAACACCCAGATTATCGTCAAACACATCTGCGATTTCGCCAGAGAAATGGGCATTTCCACCGTGGCCGAGTTTGTCGCCAACGAAACCATTTACCAGCAAGTACGCGATATCGGCATCAATGCATCGCAAGGTTACTATTTTTATGAGCCTGCAGCGGTTCCTGTCAAAGATTGAACGTGCTGAAAATCAAGCGCTTGCCACGGCTTTTCTGATTAAATTAATTCCTGCCTGTATGCATTTCTGCAAAATGGACGCCCGGCCTTTGTTATAATGCACGACTGTCTTCTGATTAGGTAGCTATCGTGTCCGAACGTTTTGCTGTACTGCTGCAACACCTTGCACCCAAGCGGGCACTCACTGATTTTGCCGGACTCATGGCCAATTCCCGCCATCCGTGGCTGTCGCAGTACCTGATCCGCTGGTTTCTCGGGCGTTACGATGTCAACATGACCGAAGCCGCCAATCCCGACATCACCAGCTACGCCAGTTATAACGAATTTTTCACCCGCGCCTTGCGCAGCGATGTACGCCCGCTGGCCGCCGCCGACTTCGTGTCACCGGTGGATGGCGCGATCAGCCAGTTCGGCAATATCGAACAAGACCAGATATTTCAGGCCAAAGGCCATCACTACTCAACTACCGCGCTGGTGGGCGGCGACCGCGAACTCGCCACGCAATATGACCACGGCCTGTTCGCCACGCTGTACCTCAGCCCCAAGGATTACCACCGTATCCACATGCCCTGCGACGGCCGGCTGACACGCATGATCTATGTGCCAGGTGACCTGTACTCGGTCAACCCGGTCACGGCACGCGGCGTACCGGGATTATTTGCCCGCAATGAACGCGTGGTGTGCGTATTTGAATCCAGCCACGGCCCGTTTGTACTGGTGCTGGTCGGCGCCACCATCGTCGGCAGCATGGCCACAGCGTGGCACGGCGTGGTTAATCCGCCACGCACCGGCGAGGTGCGTGAATGGCGCTACGACGACCAGCACATAGCGTTGAAAAAAGGTGAAGAGATGGGGCGTTTCCTGCTCGGCTCCACCGTAGTAATGCTGTTCCCCAAAGATACCCTGCGCTTCAACCCGGCATGGGCGCCCGAGCGCACTGTGCGCATGGGCGAGATGATGGGGCAGTAACAGCGGATTCAATGCCCGTGGATACGGATAACCATACCATCGCGCTTAACCGGACGCGGCCATAGCACCGGCCAGATGCGCCAGGTAAAGACGCAGATGGATAACCAGATTAAAATCCCGCCTGCCACAATCACAGCATACCACCCTGCCAGAAAGCCGGTCGCATAAGCAATCATGCCGGCGTGAGCCAGCCCCATCTGCAGCCACGGCCAGCGCCCCATACGAATCGGATTGGCGGTAAAGCGCGGCAGCATGTGCGCCCCCAGCCCATACACCAGCATCAGCATGAAGCCCACCGTCACCAGATGCAGCGCGACCGGCCGCGTCGGCCCGTCGGACAATAACGTGCCATTCACCAGCAAGCCGATTCCGCCCAGCAGCAAATAAACCATCGCCGCGACGATAAACAGGCGATTATCCAGCGACAACGCAATACCCGCATTCTGCATTTCCGTCTGCACTTTTGCCGGCGCAGCGGCCACCCACTCGCGTGCTACTGCCAGAGTATGCACCCCCAGACCTTTGAGCTCATCGTCGATGACCACCGCCGGTATGGTTTTCAGCCGTAATCGGCTCACCAGCGCCCGCCCTTCCGGCTGGGCCATATCCACCACGGCAAACTCTATCTGCTTCTCCTTGGCAATCTGCTGCCAGACTTTTTCTTCCTGATGGCACGAGGCGCACCATTCCGAAACCAGTAATTCGACTTTCATCGTCATCTCCTATTGCTGGCAGCGCATGCACTGCACATCGTAACGGTCTATCCAGTCCTTGAGCGCCTGCTGCGCCGCCGCCCCGGTAGTCAAATGCGCCAGCGCAGTCGCCGCATCGTCGGGCCGCATCTGCACCAGCCAGGCATCCTTGTACGGGTCGATATTGATCAGATTCGGGTTGGACAGCACCGTTTCGTTGCGCGCCACGATTTCGCCCGCAAACGGCGCTGGAATACCGCCCGCCCACTTGCCGGATTCGATCCGTGCCAACGGTTTCTTCCATTCCCGATGCGTGCCTACCGCCTTGATCCACACATACTGCACCTTGCCCGACATGGTCTGCGACGGGTCGGTCAGGCCTATGGTATAGATGCCGCCCTCTTCCGGACGCACCCAGACATAATCCAGATCGTAGTACAGGTCTTCCGGCAATTCACAACCGCGATGTTCAGACATGATGACTCCCTCTTATTTCCACGGACCTTTAGGACGCACAGTCAAGCCAATGTTGACAGCAAACAGGGCGATGCCCGCGTACACAAGCACGCCTCCTGCCAGCACCAGCCAATTGAGCATAGATAACCAGCCTGCTATCATGACTGGCAAGCCGGCGTTAGCCAGATACAATTGCCAGTTTGCCATGCGCTCCGAATACAGCGCCTGTCCGGAAAAGCGCGGCAGCACATGCAAGGCAACGCCGTAAATCATCATCAGGATAAACCCCAATAACATGATATGACCATGAATACGCGGCACATTACCCGGAATCAGTCCCGGCATGGTCAGATGCGTGAGTGCAACCAGACCGCCGAGCAAGCCGTAAATCAACCCAATACTGACAAACCAGCGATTACGCTTATGCATGTTAAGACTCCTTTTAACTCGACGTCTTCAGTTTAGTCGCTTCTATTATTTAACACCTTGATCTAGGTCAATTCACCATGCCCGCCACCCCAGATATCAAGGATTTTCGTCTCGCCCACCTGTTCCGTGATCTGCAACGCGACGTGCTGGCACAAATTGCCAGGCATGCAGCGTGGCGCGAACTCGCTGCCGGCGAAGCACTGTTCGCCAAAGGCGATACCGGCAAGCAGTTCTTTCTGGTAAAAACCGGCGCAATCAAGTTATTTTTAGTATCGGAGGAAGGTGAAGAGCACATCATGGAAATCATCGGGCGCGAGCGTTTATTCGCCGAAGCCGTGATGTTCATGGGCGGCAGCTATCCAGTGTACGCTACTGCGCTGGAACCGAGCCGGCTGATCGCATTCGACGCGTATTACTTCACCAGCCTGCTACAGAACAATCCCAGCCTGTGCCTCACTCTGCTCGCCACCATGAGCCGACAAATGCATGCACTGGTGGCCGAAATCGACCGCCTGACCCTGCAAAGCAGCACCCGCCGCCTGGCGCAATACCTGCTGGCGCAACCGGCATACAAATCCGGGAACAGCCGTCAGATGGCGCTGCCAGCCTCCAAACAAACCATCGCTTCATTGCTGGACATCCGCCCGGAAACGCTGTCGCGCATCCTCGCCCGACTGGCAGACGATGGCCTGATCGCTATCAATGCCGAGCACATCACCATTCTGCAACCCGCCTTATTAGACCAGGTACTGTGAGCCCGACTATGAACCCCATGCCGCCCGACTTTATCGCCTACAAACGCACCCGCAACTTTACCGATACCGACCTCCCCGAATCGCTCACCCGCCGCCATGACACCAAGCCCGGCGCCTGGGCAAAAATCATCGTACTGGAAGGTGCACTGGATTATGAAATCATGGCCGATCCCGCCCGGCATTACCGTATCGATGCCGACCACCCGGGCATCATCGAGGAACAGCTGCCGCATCGCGTCACCCCCATCACCACGCCGCTCAGCTTCTATCTGGAGTTTTACAAACGCGATGACACCGATGCCGCCTCGCTGGCGCGTGCGATGGATGCAGGATTATTCAAGACCGAATAAGCGAACAGCGTCGGCAATGATATGATTTGGCAAAGACTAATTTACTTATAGCAAGGGACAACCTGATGAACATACGCAGCATCGCAACCCAGCCGTTTACCGACCAGAAGCCGGGCACTTCCGGTTTACGCAAGAAAGTCGGCACATTTCAACAGCCTCATTATCTGGAAAATTTCGTCCAGGCCATTTTCAACAGCATCAACGCCCCGCAAGGCGCGACACTGGTGCTGGGCGGCGATGGTCGCTACTACAACCGCACTGCAATCCAGACTATCCTGAAAATGGCCGCTGCCAACGGCTTCGGCAAAGTCATGGTCGGCCAGGGTGGCATCCTGTCCACGCCCGCAGCCTCCTGCGTGATTCGCAAATACCAGACCTTCGGCGGCATCATCCTCTCCGCCAGCCATAACCCCGGCGGTCCTGACGGGGATTTCGGTATCAAATTCAACAGCAGCAACGGCGGTCCCGCTACCGAAACCGTGACCGAAGCTATCTTTGCCATCACCAAGACCATTAGCCAGTACCGGTTGCTGGATGCGCCTGATGTGGCATTGGATATGCCGGGAACCAGCCAATTAGGCGACATGGTCGTGGAAGTGATCGATTCGGTCAGCGACTACGCCGAACTGATGGAATCGCTGTTTGATTTCGACGCTATTCGTAATTTATTAACCAGTGGCTTCCGTATCAAATTTGACGCCATGCACGCAGTGACTGGCCCCTACGCCACCGAGATTCTGCAGCGCCGTCTGGGTGCGCCCGCTGCCAGCCTGATGAATGCGGTGCCGCTGAAAGACTTCGGCGGCGGCCATCCCGACCCTAACCTCACCTATGCGCCCGAACTGGTCAGCATCATGTACGCCGATGACGCCCCTGATTTCGGTGCGGCTTCCGATGGCGACGGCGACCGCAACATGATCCTCGGCAAGCAGTTCTTCGTCACCCCTTCCGACAGCCTGGCACTGCTCGCAGCCAACGCCACCCTGGTGCCGGCTTACCGAGGCGGGCTGGCCGGAGTCGCCCGCTCAATGCCTACCAGCGCCGCGGTCGACCGCGTGGCACAGGCACTGAACATCCCCTGCTACGAAACACCTACCGGCTGGAAGTTTTTTGGCAATCTGATGGATGCCGGCAAGGTTACCTTGTGCGGCGAAGAAAGCTTCGGCACCGGCTCCGATCACGTACGCGAGAAAGACGGGCTGTGGGCGGTATTATTCTGGCTCAACATCATTGCCGCCCGCCGCGAATCCGTCGAAACCATCGTCCGCGAACACTGGGCGCGCTTTGGCCGCAACGTGTATTCGCGCTACGACTACGAAAGCCTGCCCACGGCTGACGCTCAGGGCGTAATGGATCATCTCAAAGCCAGCTTCGCCACACTACCGGGCACTGGTTTTGGCAAATACACGGTGAAATGCTGCGATGACTTCAGCTACACCGATCCGGTGGATGGCAGTGTCAGCACCGGCCAGGGCATCCGCATCATTTTCAGCGATGACTCGCGCATCGTGGTGCGCTTATCCGGTACCGGCACCGAAGGGGCCACCCTGCGCGTGTATCTGGAAGCGTATGACCCTGATATCGCCAACCATCATCTGGATGCACAACAAGCGCTGGCCGGACTGATCCAGACGGCATTGCAGATCACTGAATTGAAGCAGCATACCGGAAGAGAAAAACCGACTGTGATCACCTGAATCGTTAACCAGGGCGTCATCGCAGCCACGCAGAGCTATTAACCAAACTCGACGCGGTTACGCCCTGCAGTTTTTGCCCGATAAAGACCATCATCAGCGCGCTTGATGATGGTTTGCGGGTCATCGTCCGCCCTGAAGCCCGTCACCCCGAAGCTGCACGTTACTTTACCCACGTCCGGGAACTCAGCGATTTCAATTAACGCCCGCAGCTTTTCAGCCAGACGCAGACCACAGGCGTCATCACAGTTAGGTACCAGGATAGTGAACTCTTCCCCACCCCAGCGGGCCAACACATCGGTCTCCCTGAGCGTGGCCGAAATCATTGCCGATAACTGGGTAATCACCCGGTCGCCTATCAGGTGACCAAAGTTGTCATTCACCTGTTTAAAATGATCAATATCCATGAGAATAAGGATAAGCGGCGCACCATATCGATGGGCCCGGGATAACTCATTATTCAATATTTCATTAAAATATCTGCGATTGTAAGTACCCGTCAATGTATCTGTTGTCGCCAGTTGCGTTAATCGTTGCTCGGATATTTTTCTGACCGTAATATCGCGCAAGATGGCGACCACATGCCAATTGCCTTGAAAGTTAACCCCGGACAAGGAAATTTCCACCGGGAACTCTGTATTGTCTTTGCGCCGGGCTTGAATCTCGCTAGTGGCACCGGTTACCGGCCCTTCCCCTGTCTGCAACAGCTTGGCAAACACCGCATAATGCGAAGCGGGTGCAATCAACCGGAGCAAACTGTGCTTGTAAGTTTCCTCAGCCGCATAGCCAAACATCTTTTCCGCCGCAGGATTCCAGAATGTAACCTCACCTTGGTGATCAATCATAATCACTGCATCTTGTGCAGCACTGGTAATGGTATTTATCACCTCCTCATGCTCTTGCAGCTGCAAGGTACGCTCCCGCACCAGGACCTCCAGTTCAGTCTTGCTTCGTAACAATATTTGTTGCGCTTCTTTAATAGCGGTGATGTCGGTACGGATAGAAATATACTGACTCGGAATGCCCTGATCATCCAGCATAGGCACGATGGTCGTAGCGACCCAATAGTACCCGCCTTGCCGGTTGCGGTTACAAATCTCACCCTGCCAGATTTTTCCTGAGGAAATCGTTTGCCATAAATCATCGAAAACGGCATCTGGCTGCTTACCCGATTTCAGTAGACGGTGATTCTTGCCTATCAACTCCTGCTTTGAATACAGACTAATCTGACAAAACAGATCATTCACATAAGTAATATCGCCGTGCACATCGGCAATACTCACAATATTGTGCTGATCCACCGCTTGCTGGATAAATTCCAGGTGATGATTGGACTCATGTAAAGCACGAGCGGTAGAAGACAGCCCGGATATCAGCTTGCCCATGCGCCGATTTACATAGCGCGCTATCAACAATACACATAGAGCAGCCAGTAATCCGCCTGCAATCATTAAATACCGGGTTTGCCATTGCTGACTCTGGATCCGCCGCGCATCTTCATGGGATGTCACAATTTGATTTTCAAGCAAGCTGTTGATGGACTCAAGTATCTTATCCTGCGCCGGGATAGCCTCTCTGTTCAACATGTCCTGCGCAGCCTGAAGCAGGCCTTGTGTCGCCAGTTCAATCACGTTTTTTTGAATTTCAACAGTGGTCAAAACATCCTTCCACTGCTGTACCAGCAAGGCCTGATCTGAAGCATGGAGGTTGAGACCGCTTAATTTGTGGCGCGCTTCGCCAAATTGGTTGCCCAGCATGTTGTAACGCAATATCTGTTCATCACGTTCGAAAGGGTCTTGTGAGGAAGCAATGCGATACAACAGGACAGAACGGTCACGAGACGTCTGTTGCATGCGAAACAGCATTTCGATGGCTACCTGATCGTTACCCACAATTTGTGTGAGGGACTCATGAACTTTGGCTAGGCGGGTCAGTCCGAAAACAACGAGAAAAACAATAATCAGCAGCACCAGAGTGTAAGCCACCCTGACCACTTGCCGCGTATGCTGTTCCGCTAAATTTTCAGTCAACAGAGAGAGTTTCATCGTGTATTGGATCGTTATCAGCGCTTGGGGCGCATGTATTATATGGACACACTTTTACATGAAACTGGCTACCAGTTTATGTGACCTCAGTTAAATGTGCAACACAACGACAGACTGAATTTGGCTAAAAATAAACGAGAGGAGAAACGACTGCTAGCGTGTCGCCAGTCAGATTTGAAAATTCACGAGAAATAATGGGCGTAAAAAAACCCGGCACGAGGCCGGGTTTTTAAATCTCAACCGCGATTAAGCAGCTTGGATGTTTGAAGCTTGTTTGCCTTTAGGGCCTTGAGTAATATCAAAGCTAACTTTTTGGCCTTCTTGTAATGACTTGAAGCCATTCATGTTGATTGCTGAGAAGTGAGCGAACAAATCTTCGCTACCATCATCAGGAGTAACAAAACCGAAACCTTTTGCATCGTTGAACCACTTAACTGTACCTGTTGCCATGTCTTTACTTCCTTACTAAAAAAACGGGGAACGCCCCCGCGAAACTATTTGATATCGAAGATTGCACATGGTAATACCAGTACTGCAGTGACTCAGAATCAAACGCCTGCATACTTTTTACGCTGTTTTTATCTATGTAGCAAGTCATTTATTTCGCTGCCACACTTCAATCACCAACAAGCTGCCTGAACATCGCCATTAATTAACCCACAACAGGCCAGAATACGTGACTTCGCGGTTCATAGACAGGGCATCGGATTCATCGCGAGAAGTTGTTATATTTTTTCTCTAGCCATCGCCATAACGTCCCAGATGTACGCTCTGTTCCCGTTAAGATGTAATCAAATATATTAAAATTTTTCGCTATCCATTCCATTTGCACACTGGCTCGCAATCGCCCACAAAATAGAATACGATCTCCAGACTGCAATGCAAAATCATCTTCAGGAAGCAAATATTCATCCCTTCCCCGCATTATCAGCAGGGCAACACATGCCAATCGCTCATCGCGACTGCGCGGGTCACGATAAATATCTCCTATGCATACGTGCATACCGCTTTCTATCCCCGAATGCAAGGCAGGAGAGTTTTGTGGATCTATATTAAGCGTCCATGTCCGTGGTACTTCTGCACCCGCAATGCCACCAATGCGACTGACTAACTGATTGGCCCAATCATTGCTGTTCATCAGCGCAAGCTGCAAGAACTCCGACAGTAACGGCGTTGTGATCAACGCGAAAATTTTATTCGCAATAACGCTTCCGCGTTGCATGGACAGGTCCAGATTTGCTGCCGCAAAAATACTGTCATTTTGGTGGGAATTCTGACGCGCGACGACAAACAAAGCCGGATTGAGCATGCGAGCAGTCATAATAATAGACAGATTATTAGCATCATTATCCGTACCGGCGATAATACCCACTGCATTTTTAATATCGGCTTCCAGCAATGTGTCAGCTTCAGTGCCTCTACCGGTAATCGTCCCGGCAGGTGAATCAGTTTTCTGCGGCATAGCCTCGATAAAGGTGAGTTCGATATCTTCGCTTAATAAACGCTGGTGAACAGCCTTACCAAAACGGCCATACCCGCACAGCACCCAACGACCATGCGGAGGGAATACCGGCTCCCGAAGTTGTTGATGGGGTACGGCCGTCATCCATTCAAAGAGCAAAAACAAACCGGGTGCACGCAACGACATGGCAAGACGACCGGCAAATGTATCAAAAGGATTAATGATCTCATCCGTACCAAATGAGGCCATATTCGCTTCAATTTCCCGTGACTCTGCACGCGCAATCGCAGGAATTGCTGGATTAAGAAGCTTGCTTGTTATCGTTATTTTAAGATTAACGTCATCTATATCAGTTAAAGCAATCGCACCCCGACAGTTGGCGCGTGACAAACCCGCAAGCACCAGATTGTCAGGATCTGCCGCATCGGCACATAACCCTGGCACAGGAAAACCGAGATCTTCGAGTTCCAGCGCAGTAATCCGATCCTGAGATTTATCAATCACAATAGCGCGATAACCTGACGCTGAAAGTGCACGTATCAACAGGCTACCGGTGTCACCATAACCGCACACCAAAAAAAAACGGCTCAGTTATGCGATTAACCGCACGCCGAAAAGCATTTTCTTTGAGCAACGACTGAAACGAAGCGTCCTGAAATGCCGAAAGCGTCGCGCCTATACTGTACAGCCATGTGATGACTGTGGCGTAAATACCAACGATAGCCCACAACCTTTGCGCATCTGTGAAGGCATAAGGTATCTCTCCGAAGCCTATGGTCGTTCCCATGTAGCTGACAAAGTAGAACGCATGAAAAAAGCTCATGTGCCATACCTTGCCTTCATTATCGACCCCGGGTATCAGCACAAACCCGAGGATGGATATGGCATACACGCCTATCAGCAAAATCAGTGGCGTATGAATCCGCCGCAATAATATATAGCCTATGTTATGCACATTATCCCCGAGTTGAATTAACGGCGAACTGCCAGGGTTTCTGCGACAAACAACACTACCGACGTCACATTGGCCAATAATGCTCCGCCTGACAGTGACACAATGATGGCCATAACATGAGGCGTCATACCGGTCTGAGTGGCGTGCTCTACAGCAGCCCAGACTATCGATGCGGTAATCAGCTGCAGGTCGGCAACCAGGCTGGTTGCCAGCAAAACCGCACCAAGATGGGTGCGGTCACCGAATTTCAACACTGTGGCGATCAGGCTCACCACTATTGCCGCGAATAACTCATACACACTGTGATGTACCGGATTATCAATCTCCCCGATAAAAAACCCGAAATTCAAAGTAAGCGCTAACACAATGAAAAATGCGAAAAACACCTTTTCAAGATTCATTTCATTCTTCCTTTACAGTATGGTTTGTGACGTTATCTGGCGCTTAGTTTAGCTTAAAACTTTGGACCATCTGACGAAATGGCAATCTTGGTCAGTAAATATCACAACGAATCGTGTGAAAAATTTCACAGACACAACCCTAACGAAACCTTTAAAAACAGCCTGCCCACACTCAGAAATCAAACTCGACCTCCTTCGAATAATGCATTTATCCGGAAATGCTTTGTGACATTCTTTAACAATCCAATACGCTTAATTCATTGGAAAATGCGCTATTATTCAGAACAGGAATGGTGGAGATATATTAATAAACCGCTACAGTCTGGCAACAATTCAACAAAGATAAAAGCCATGTCTAAAATATTTTTATCACTTGTTTTAATACTCTCAACTATCCTTACGGGTGCATGCAGCAAGGCACCGCAACAACCTAATGAGCTGCAATACAGTGACGCACCGCCGGACAGTGCTATACGGATCTATCGCATTGCCATTTCTCCTCTGTACAACCCAAGCAAACTTACCAAAACCTACCAACCACTAATCGACTACCTTAACGCACGATTGCCCGACATTCGCATCGAACTGGAAGCTTCTCGCGATTTTAAGTCTTATGAACACAAATATCTCGTTCGCGAACCCGATTTTCTACTACTCAACCCCTGGCAGACGCTACAGGCAATGAAGACCGGTTATCACGTAATCGCCATGGCGGGTGACGCCACAGATTTCAAGGGCCTCTTTATCGTTCGCAAAGATAGCAATATTAAAACCCCTGCCGATCTGAAAGGGCAGATAGTAAGTTACCCATCCTCTACCGCTTTGGCAGCAGCCATCATGCCGCAATATTACCTGCATACCCATGGCATCAACGTGAATACCGATATCAAAAATAATTATGTAGGTTCGCACGATTCAGCCATCATGAATGTCTATCTCCAACAATCCGCTGCGGGTGGCACTTACCCCCCACCGTGGCGACTATTTCAGAAAGAGTTTCCCAATGAAGCATCCCAACTCAAAATCATCTGGGAAACGCCCCCACTAATAAACACTTCCGTCATGGTGCGTGACGACATACCTGCCGCACTGCGTGATCGTGTAAAACGCATCCTGTTGAACATGAACTCAACTCCAGATGGCAAAGCCCTGCTTGTAAAAATGGATAAAGGCCTGTTCTACCCTGCCGATGACGCCAGCTACCATAAAGTTCAGGAATACATTGACCGGTTCGAACGTGAAGTTCGTCCAGTAGGGCACCAGTAATGATAAAACTTATCAAAAACCTGTTATTTGCAACCTTGAGCCGCCAACTTATCGCCGGCATGGTAATCGTAACCGCCGTGATGATGACCGCCTTTGTCTGGAATTTGACGGTAAAGGAAAAAGCCGTACTACTGGAACAACAAACCAGCCAGGCCACCTCTCTCGCCCAGAGTATCGCCACCGTATCGACCGACTGGCTTGCAGCCCGGGATTACAGTGGCTTGCAAGAGATTGTTGAAGCGCAAAACCGTTATCCGGATTTGGTGTACGCCATGGTACTGAATGACCATGGCCAGGTATTGGCACATTCGGATATCAAGCTGCGCGGCAAATATCTGCATGACCTGCCAAATACAATGAAACTTCACATTATGCGCCAGACACCCGAACTGGTAGACGTAGCCTACCCCATCATACTTTCGGGTGAACACACTGGCTGGGTACGTGTGGGCATAGCCCAGCACAGCACCGCAGCCAAACTGGATGAAATCACCAGGCACGGCATACTTTTTGTCCTGACAGCCATCGCCATCAGCGCCATCCTGGCCAGTTTGCTGGCCAGCTACCTTACCCGCCGCCTGTATGCCATCCAGAGCGTAGCGGATGCTGTGCAGCATGGAAATTCAGAACTGCGCGCCCATGTAAACGGACTCGACGAAGCAGCTCAACTGGCTACACGTTTCAATGAGATGCTCGACAAACTGGCACAACGCGAGAACGAACTGATTAAATCACGGGATGCTTCACGCCTGCAGTCACGCGCAATTGAAGAAAGCCCGGTCATGGTGCTGATTACCGATATCGATTTCAAAATCGAATACGTAAACCCCGCCTTTACCAACATAACCGGCTACCAGTCTGCCGAAATCATCGGTCAGAATATACGTTACATGCAAGTCGGCCTTAGCAGTGACAACATCTACAATGACATCCGGAACCGGCTCGAGAGAGGCGAATCCTGGGGTGGATCGCTGCTGAACAGAAAAAAAGACGGCAGCCAGTTCTGGGTATCCGCCAACATGTCCCCAGTCCGAAACGACGCTGGCGCTATCATTAACTATGTTGCAGTCGAAGAAGATATCTCCGAGCGCAAGAAACTGGAGGAGGCAGTACGGCAGAACCGCGATCAACTGCTGGGTCTGGTGGCGGAACAGACTGCAAGTATCAAAGCCATCGTTGACACCGCTGCAGATGGCATCATCACCATAGATCAGCACGGCATGGTATTAAGCTTCAACCCGGCCGCCGAAAACATGTTCGGTTACAAAAAAGAAGAAGCCATTGGACGCAACATTACGCTCATAATGCCTGCGTCATACCAAACAACTCATAATGAATATATTCAGCATTATGTGGATACCAACAAAACCCATGTCATCGGAGCTGGGCGCGAGCTGATGGGACAGCGCAAGGATGGCAGCCAGTTTCCGCTGCACGTGACCGTCAGCGAAATGCTGATCGGTGATGAGCGCCGCTTTACCGGCATCCTGCGCGACATAACCCAACAGAAAGCCGCTGAAAATCTGTTACGCGAAGCGGAAAGAATGCTGCGTGAAATGTCCGACAATTTACCGGCAGTCGTTTTTGAATATGCTTCCGATGCTACAGGCGACAAATTCAACTTTATCGGCCGGCATGTCGAAAACATGTTTGGCGTAAACCGCGACGCGGTACTGCAAGACAGCCAACTGTTACTCAACCTGATTGCCGAAGATGATCTTGAACACTTTGCCCGCATAAGGAAATCAGCGAAAGAACAAAATATGCCATGGGAGTGCGAGTTCCGCAGCCACCATCCTGACGGCACCCTGCACTGGCTCAAAGGCTCTGCTGTTCCCGTGCGCAATATTCTGGATGAAAGCACAAGCAAAAATGTCACGACCATCTGGAGCGGCTATCTGATCGACATCAGCGAACAGAAAAGCATGCAAACTCAATTGGCGCACGCCAAGGAAATAGCCGAATCCGCCAGCCGCGCCAAATCCAACTTCCTCGCCAACATGAGCCACGAGATCCGTACCCCGATGAACGCCATCATCGGTATGACTGACCTGGTGCTGGATTCCCCATTGCAACCCGATCAGGCAAAGCTCCTGCAAGGCGTGGCCAGCTCATCCAAGTCCTTGCTTGTCATCCTCAACGACATACTGGATTTGTCCAAACTTGAATCCGGTAAAATGGATCTGGAAAATATCCCTTTCAGCATCCGCCAGTTACTGGAAGGTATTGAAGACATGGTTAAAGTCGGCGCTGCAACCAAGGGCCTGACACTGGATGTCTACGTGGATGACAGCGTACCCAAATGCCTGATTGGCGACCCCACCCGCTTGCGGCAGGTATTACTCAATCTGGTCGGTAACGCCATCAAATTCACCGGGCATGGCGGCATCACCATCAGCGTCCACGCCAGCACACAGCCAGATGAATGGCACTTCAGCATCCGCGATACTGGCATCGGTATCGCCCCAGACCGGCTTAATCAGGTTTTCGAACGTTTCTCACAAGCAGACGAAACCACCACCCGCCGTTTTGGCGGAACGGGCTTAGGCACAACGATCTCACGTGAAATTGTCGAACAGATGGACGGCAGAATCTGGGTAGAGAGCGAAGAGGGTCAAGGCAGTGATTTCCAGTTCACCGTGCACATGCCCGAAGCCATCGGTGTCGAAAACTGTACCATGCAGTCATACGGCAAGACCATCGGCGTTGCACCGCGCACACGCCCGCTCAAAATACTGCTGGCAGAAGACATTCCGCTCAACCAGGATCTGGTCATACGCCGCCTGTCCCAGCGGCACCATGATGTGGTCGTGGCCAATAACGGCAAAATCGCGGTGGATCTTTTCCGCAGATACAAATTCGATCTCATCCTGATGGACGTCATGATGCCGGAAATGGATGGTGAAGCCGCCACGCGCATGATCCGTGACATTGAAGCCACACGGGGTTTCCCGCAGGAACACATCCCTATCATCATGCTGACAGCCAGTGTGATGCAAGCAGACCAGCGCAAATTTTTCGAATCCGGTGCAGATGATTTTGCCGGAAAGCCGATTGATTTCACTGATTTGTACACCAAAATCGCTCAATTTTTCCCGGTATTAGAAGGCCCAGCAGAGGAACATGGCCAACCTATACCAAAGCTGCCAAACCTGGATGGCTTAGATCTGAAGGCCGGACTTGCGACCTGGGGCGATTTTACGGCCTACCGTAAAGCGTTGACCGCGTTCAAGCTCAATTATGTTGAAGCCATCGCCAAACTGCAGAGCATGTTAGACGAAGCCCGCTATGAAGATGCCAAGCTGCTTGCGCATACCGTAAAAGGCCTGGCGGGTAATCTCGGCGCTCTGGAACTGGCACACGCCATAACAGGCGTGGAGAATTGCGCAAAAAACGGGCACTCCGATTGTGCAACGCAACTGACGCATGCGCGCAGCGTGATGGATATTACCCTGGCCGCTATCGACCAACTGGAACGCCAGCCGCACGAATCCCCCGCCACGGAAATTCGGAGCGTCGAGCCGGCCCTTGTTCTGCCCGCCCTGAATAAACTGATTAGCGCCCTGGAGCGTTCTGAACTGGACGAAGCCGCCATCAAAACACTTAGACAGGAACTGGATACCGAACGTTTTGCCCGCCTGGAAGGCTTGATTGATGGGTTTGAGTTCGATATAGCCAGAGCGTTTGCCCAGGAAATACGCACCACCCTTGAAACCAAGAAAGACCATCATGAATAAACAGAAAATCTTACTGGTGGATGACGAACCGCAGAATCTGCAGCTACTCAGGCAAATCCTCAAAGACGACTATGAACTGGTTTTTGCCAAATCAGGCGAAGATGCGCTCAAACAAGTGCTGTCGCACCATCCGGATTTAATCTTGCTGGACGTCATGATGGCCGGCATGGATGGTCACGAGGTCTGTCGCCGCATTAAAGCTGACAACCGCAGCAACCGCATCCCGGTCATCTTCATCACCGCGATGGTCGATGAGGATGATGAGGCTAAAGGTTTCGAACTGGGTGCAGTTGACTATATTACCAAGCCGATCCGCCCCTCCGTGGTAAAAGTGCGGGTGCGCACACACCTGGCACTGAGTGATCAACAACGCGCATGCCAGCAGCGCGTAGAGCAGCAACATGAAGCACTGCTCAATACCCGCCTGCATAGCTTGCAGATGCTCGGCAAGGCTGCCGAATTCAAGGACAATGAAACCGGGCTGCACGTGCTGCGCATGTCCAATTACAGCCATCTACTGGCACAGGCTTATGGCTGGAATGAAGAAGCCTGCACGCTGATGCTCCATGCCGCGCCCATGCATGACATCGGCAAAATCGGCACCCCCGATCGCATATTGGGCAAACCCGCCAAGCTTGATCAGGATGAGTGGATAATCATGAAGCAACACGCCGAAATTGGCGCTCAAATCATTGGCGACTACGCCAAAGGCTCAGACCTGTTTGAGATGGCACGCATTATCGCCCTGACCCACCATGAGAAGTGGAATGGCACAGGCTATCCTCATGGCCTGTCGGGTGAAAACATCCCTGTCGCCGGTCGCATCGTCGCTATCGCCGACGTCTTTGATGCATTAACCAGTCAACGCCCCTACAAGGCTGCATGGCCCATTGAAAGAGCCGTCGCGTTACTGAAAGAAGAAGCAGGACAGCATTTTGATCCCGTGCTGGTCGAACTCTTTATTGGCATATTGCCAGAAGTAGTGGAAATTCATGAACGCTGGCTGGAATAGCGCACCTGCACATGTCTCTGCTGGCAGCATTACGCCGGCAGAGACAAGGCAGCACACGGAGTTAATGACTTAGCGCCGCCTTGGCTTCTTCACGCAAGCGCTTGGACTCATTCAACAAATAGCGCTGGTAATCATCCAGATCGCCGTCAAACGGCTCCACGCCACCGCGCCCTACCAGCCAGAACTCATCACACACCGAACGCAGCAAGGCACGGTCATGACTGACCAGCATCAAGGTACCTTCAAACTCGTTGAGCGCCATCGCCAGAGCTTCACGGGTGACCAGATCCAGGTGGTTGGTCGGCTCATCCAGCAACAGCAAATTAGGGCGCTGCCACACCATCATCGCCAGCACCAGCCGTGCTTTTTCACCACCGCTCATCGTACCCACGGCCTGTTTGACCATGTCGCCACTGAAGTTGAAACCGCCCAGATAGCCGCGCAAAGCCTGCTCGCCGGTTTTTTCCTTGGATTGGGTATTGGCATCACGCGCCAGTCGCACCATGTGCTCCAGCGGATTATCTTCCGGGCGTAGCACATCCAGCTCCTGCTGCGCGAAGTAGCCAATATTCAGCCCCTTGCCTTCGGTAATCGTGCCGCCCAGCGCCGCCATATCACGCGCGATGGTTTTCACCAGGGTGGATTTACCCTGACCGTTCGCGCCCAGAATGCCGATACGCTGCCCGGCTTGCACTGATTTGCTGATCTTGCGCAATATCACCTTGGGCGGCAAATCGACACCATCCTCATCCTTGGCTATATAACCGAAGCTGGCATCCGATATCGACAGCATAGGATTAGGAATATGAGTCGGCTCCTTGAACTCGAAAGTAAAGTCAGCACTGGCCAGCATAGGCGCGACTTTCTCCATGCGTTCCAGTGCCTTGACCCGGCTTTGCGCCTGCTTGGCTTTACTCGCCGAAGCCTTGAAGCGGTTGATGAATTTCTGCAGATGGTCAATCTTGTCCTGCTGCTTTTCAAAGGTTGCCTGCTGCAGCAGCATCTGCTCGGAACGCAAGGTTTCAAACAGGGTGTAGTTACCACCGTAACGGGTCAGCTGCCCGCAATCTATGTGCACGGTCGTGCCCGTCACCGCATCGAGAAATTCACGGTCATGGCTGATAACGATCATGGTGCCAGAATATTTTTTCAGCCAGGCTTCCAGCCACACCAAAGCATCCAGATCCAAGTGGTTGGTCGGCTCATCCAGCAGCAACAAATCCGATGGACACATCAGCGCCCGTGCCAGTTGCAGGCGCATACGCCAACCGCCTGAGAAACTGTTGACCGGACTATTCACTTCATGCGCCTGGAACCCCAGACCCAGCACCAGTGCCTGCGCCCGCGCATTGGCATCATGCTCGCCCGCATCGCCCAGATCGACATAAGCCTGACCGATCAGCATGCCGTCATCGCTCTCTTCCGCGACACGCAACGCTTCACGCAATTCGACCAGACGGGTATCGCCGCCGATTACGAAATCAGTCGCGCTCTCTTCAGTCTCAGGCATATCCTGCAGCACTTGCGCCATGCGCCACTGTTTGGGATAGTAAAAGTCGCCGGCATCTTCATGCAGCGTGCCATTCAGCAGGCCGAACAAGGTGGACTTGCCCGCACCGTTACGCCCCACCAGACCGACTTTTTCACCGGGATTGATGGTTAATGAAGCATCATTGAGTAAAACTTTGGCACCACGCCGCAAGGTAATATTTTTTAAGGTAATCATTTAAGTTCGGATAGTAACTGCGCCCGACGAACGAGACTAAGAGTTAGCCCGCAGTGACATATGCACTGCTAAAAAGCTAAAAAAGCAGAAGAATCACACCATTATACCAACAGCCGCCACTCAGCTCCGAATTATTCGAAGGAGATAGACTGTGATTCAGGAATAAGCATCGGTAAAAACGCCTTACAGAATGATGGATGGTTAGTTCACCACCATCAATTAGAGGTAGAATCTGCCACTTGCATGGCGCATGCAGCATTCAACCTGGAGAATTATCGTGCCTGAATTTAATCTTAAACCCATCGAGGTTCCCGACCCCGGATGCAAGGGCTGTAAAGACCTTTTGGACTTTGATTTTACTTTTGCCTTCCAGCCCATCGTCGATATCGAGCAACGAACGGTATACGCTTACGAGGCACTGGTACGCGGCCCCAACAAAGAAGGCGCAGCCGAGATATTAGCCAAAGTGAACGATAACAATCGCTATCGCTTTGATCAGGAATGCCGCATCCGCAGTATTTTTCTTGCACAGCGCCTGGGAATGACCGCTCGCATTTCCATCAATTTCCTGCCTAATGCGGTATATCAGCCAGAATTATGCATCCGCACCACCATTGCCGCTGCTGAAGCCGCCGGATTTCCGCTGGAGCAAATCATCTTCGAAGTCACCGAAGGCGAGCAGATTCTAGAACCGGAAAAACTGCTGTCCATTTTCCGTTACTACCGGGACCGCGGTTTTTCCACCGCAATTGACGACTTTGGCGCGGGCTATGCCGGATTGACCTTGCTGACCAATTTTCAACCGCATCTGATCAAAATTGATATTCATCTGGTCAGGGATATCGATACCAACTCAGTCAAACAAGCGGTGGTTAAAGGCATACTGCTGAGCACGCAAATGCTGGGTATCCAGGTAATCGCCGAAGGGGTAGAAACCGCAGCGGAAGCACGCTGGTTCAAGTCCAATGGCGTTCGCCTGATGCAAGGATACTATTTCGCCCGACCGGGTTTTGAATCCCTCCCCACCATTTCCAACTGGGACTTTGAATAACGCTCCGCGACACCGCTAATGAATAACACGCGCATGAAATTCAGTTAACCATGGACACACTTGCACTACTGCGCGCCGGCAATCTGGCGGGGACTCAGCGCCTGAATCTGGCGTGCGGACTGACGGAATTCCCGCCTGAAATTTTTGAGCTCGCTGACACTCTGGAGATACTCGACCTGTCCGGCAATGCATTCTCCTCGCTGCCGGATGACTTTGGCCGCCTGCACAAGCTGCGCGTGCTGTTCTGCTCCAATAATCAATTCACCGAACTGCCAGCCGTATTGGGGCAATGCCCGCAACTGAGCATGATAGGTTTCAAAGCCAACCAGATTCGCCATGTCCCTGCCGCTGCGCTCACGCCGGCACTGCGCTGGCTGATCCTCACTGACAATCAGATCAGCGAGCTCCCGGCTGAGCTGGGCCTGTGTACCCGGCTGCAAAAACTGATGCTGGCAGGCAACCGGCTTACCGCATTACCGGAGTCATTGGTAGCCTGCACCCGACTGGAATTGTTACGCATTGCCGCCAACCAGTTTACCGCTCTCCCCGACTGGCTGTTTTCCCTGCCGTGCCTGTCCTGGCTGGCTTATGCCGGCAACCCGCTGTGTGAACACAACGAAACTGCTGCACTGACGCAAAATCCCATACCCCATATCGACTGGGCCAGCCTCAGTCTGCGACAGCAATTGGGTGAAGGTGCCTCCGGTGTGATTCATCAGGCCGCATGGCAGCCAAGTGCAGAGCAGCACGACGTAGCGGTCAAGCTGTTTAAAGGCGCGTTGACCAGTGACGGTCTGCCGCTTAGCGAAATGGCAGCGTGCATCAGCGCTGGCGCACACCCCGGTTTGATTAACGTGCATGGCAAAATCCATGACCACCCCGAGAATGCTATCGGTCTGGTGATGGCGCTGGTTGACCCTGAGTTCCGTAATCTGGCAGGCCCGCCCAGCCTGGATTCATGCACCCGTGACGTCTACGCTGCAGATACCCGTTTCAGTCTGGATACAGTGTTACGCATCGCTCACAGCATCGCCTCGGCCGCACAGCACCTGCATGCACGTGGCATTATGCATGGCGATTTATATGCCCATAATATTTTGCACAATGATGCCGGGAAATCCCTGCTCGGTGATTTCGGCGCTGCGTCGTTTGTGGCGGATAGCGGACGCGCCCAGGCGTTAGAACGTATCGAAGTTCGTGCTTTTGCCTGTTTGCTGGAAGAATTGCTGACGCGCTGCGATACTCCGGATGCAGCGCTCCAAGGTCTGCAACAGCGCTGCGCCCATACTGACAGCGCAATGCGCCCGTTGTTTACAGAGATCAGCCAGACGCTGATCGCATTACAGACCTTGGCAGTTGCTTAACGAGTCCCGGCCAATACAAACAGGGTAATGACGCAGCCAAAGCCCACCGCCCAGACCAGAGAGCGCAGGCTCGCCTTATCCAGCACGTAGAACAGCGCATGCAGCACGCGCATGGCCACAAAGGTCAGCGCCAGCGTATCCACCGTTGCCTGCGGCACAAGTTGCAAATGGGCAATGATGACTGCGGCAGCAAAGGCGGGAAACGCTTCAAAGGCGTTAAGCTGTGCCCAGTTGGCACGCTTGCGGTAACCATGCGCCTGCGCCAGTTGCTCACGCGGGGCATGGTTATCCATTTTCTGCCCGGCCTTGGCGAGCACCACGATAGGGTAAGGCAAAATAGCAGCGACCAGCACACACCAATACGCAATACTCATCTTTTACTCCTGTCATAAAATGAAAAGCCATGTTGGCATGTTTGCAAGACAACTTCAATCAGCCATGCCCTCCCCCCTTGAAAACCACGCAACTTATCCCCATCTGAGTTACAACTTTTTGTTCAACATAAACGGAGAATAAGCACCATGACCGTAGCAGCACACAAGGAAACGCTAGGCTTTCAGACTGAAGTCAAACAGTTGTTGCAACTGATGATCCACTCTTTGTACAGCAACAAGGAAATCTTCCTGCGCGAATTGATTTCCAATGCATCCGATGCCGCCGACAAGCTACGTTTTGAAGCCTTATCTGACAGCGGTTTATGGGAAAACGATCCGGATCTGAAAATCCGCCTGTCCATCGACAAGGAAGCTCGCACCATCACCATTGCGGATAACGGTATCGGCATGAGCCGCCAGGAAGTCATCGAACATATCGGCACCATCGCCAAATCCGGCACCCGCCAGTTTTTCGAAACCCTGTCCGGCGACCAGACCAAGGATTCCAACCTGATCGGCCAGTTTGGCGTGGGTTTCTACTCCGCCTTTCTCGTCGCCGACAAAGTCACCCTGATCACGCGCCGCGCCGGCCTTGGCAGCGAGCATGGCGTACGCTGGGAATCCGCTGGTGAAGGTGATTACACGCTGGAAACGGTAGAGAAGCCATCGCGTGGCACCGAGATCATCCTGCATCTGCGTGAAGATAACGATGAACTGTTAAGCAGCTACCAGCTGCAATCCATCATCCGTAAATATTCCGACCACATCACCCTGCCTATCGTCATGCAGAAAGAAGAGTGGGATGCCGACACCCAGACCATGGTCGCCAAGGAAGAAGAAGACGACGTCATCAATCAGGCTTCCGCGCTGTGGGCACGCCCGAAGAGCGAGATCACCCAGGAACAGTACGACGAATTCTACAAGCACGTCGCCCATGACCATCAGGCACCGCTGGCGCACATCCACGCCCGCGTCGAGGGCAAACAGGAATACACCCAGCTGCTGTATGTGCCGGCACATGCGCCATTTGATCTGTGGGACCGCGAACAGCGCCACGGCATCAAGCTCTACGTGCGCCGCGTGTTCATCATGGACGATGCCAAGCAGCTGATGCCGGTGTACATGCGCTTTGTGCGCGGGGTGATCGACGCCAACGACCTGCCGCTCAACGTCTCCCGCGAAATCCTGCAGGAAAGCAAGGACATCGACGCCATCCGCGCCGGCTCAGTGAAAAAAGTGCTGGGCATGCTGGAAGACCTGGCACAGAACCAGCCGGAAAAATACACGACGTTCTGGACCAACTTCGGTAGCGTGATGAAAGAAGGCCTGGGCGAAGACTTTGCCAACAAGGAACGCATCGCCAAGTTGCTGCGCTTTGCCTCCACCCACACCGATACCGAGGTGCAGGATGTGGCACTGGCCGACTACGTCAGTCGCATGAAAGAAGGCCAGGACAAGATTTACTATGTCACCGCCGACAGTTTTGCCGCCGCCAAGAACAGCCCGCATCTGGAAATCTTCCGTGCCAAGGGTGTCGAAGTGCTGTTGCTATCCGACCGCGTCGACGAATGGATGCTGTCCTACCTTACCGAATTCGACGGCAAGAAACTGCAATCCGTCGCCAGGGGCGATCTGGATCTCGGCAATCTGGCTGACGAAGAAGAAAAACAGGAACAGGAACAGGAAGCTGACGCATTCAAGGAACTGGCTGACAAGATCAAAGCCACGCTGGGCGAACAGGTCAAAGAGGTGCGCATCACCCACCGCCTGACCACTTCTCCTGCCTGTCTGGTCGCAGGCGAGAATGACATCAGCGCCAACCTCGAACGCATGCTCAAAGCTGCCGGGCAACACACACCGGGCACCAAGCCTATACTGGAAATCAACCCCAAGCACGGTCTGGTGCAACGCCTCAAAGCCCAGACCGACAGTGACAAATTCAGCGACTGGAGTCACATTCTGTTCGATCAGGCGCTGCTGGCTGAAGGTGGACAACTGGACGACCCGGCAACGTTTGTGCAGCGACTGAATGCACTGTGGCTGACACTGTAACAACGTCGTTATCATCGTATTAAAAGGGGCGCGCAAGCGCCCTTTTTCACGTCCGTAAATTGCACCTTCACTCTATTTTCAGTGCACCTAAAAGCCTGATACAATTGTTAAAAGCTGTGTAACATTTAAAACAACCAATAATAAAACAATGACTAAGCACATCCCGAATACCATAGAAGAACGCCTGTACGTGTTACGCACACGCTGGGAGCGCTACGTCGCCAAAGGCCAGTTCAACCAGTTCATCGAATTTGCCGTGGCGGTGAATAGTCTCGCGGAGTATTTCAATCGCCTGCATCTGTCCGGACTGGTACGCCTGTGTGAAGGTTTGGAAATCGCGGTATTAGCCAAGCTCGGCGATCAGGCATCACATCCGATGGCGCAGCAGGACATTCTCGCGTTGCAGCGCCAACTGGACACTTTACTCAGTTCTGTCGAGCATTCACGCGCACCAAGTATGGAACAACGCACTACTGAACCGCGCAGGGATACGACTACAGCCGAAGCCGACTGGATCAAGCCGCGTACTATATGGCTAGTCTACGCACCCGAAAAACGTGAAATAGCCAATGCCATCAGCTCGCAGCTCCGTTTTTTCGGATTCGATATTCATGAGCTGAGCTGGGGTGCAGAGCCGGTATCGGAAGATGCCGTACTTGCCGTACTCTTTATCCCCGCCAGCGAAAACACCCGGCCAGAAGAGCTGGCGCGTATCGAAGCTATCCGCGCTGGCTCCCCAAGCAGTCAGCTCATCTATCTGGGCGCACAACTGGCAATTGATCCTATCGTCACGCTCATGCGCGCAGGGGTTGATGTCACTATTCCGGACGAAGGCCAATGCGCCAATGTCCTAAACTGCATACTCGACCTGGTAAAAGTCAACGAGCAGGAAAAATACCGGGTACTGATCGTAGAAGATTCACGCGTGGCCGTCGCCCTGATTCAGCGCACGCTGGCGCAGCACGGCATGGATACCCGCGCCATCAGCGACCCCGGCAACCTGCTGGAAGTACTGGAAAACTACCATCCAGACTTGATCCTGATGGATATGTACATGCCGCGTTTCAACGGTGTCGAAGCCACCCGCGTGTTGCGGCAAATGAGTGCATACAGCGCTGTCCCCATTGTTTACCTGTCCGGCGAATCCGACGTGGGCATGCAGGTGGAAGCATTACGTCTGGGCGGCGACCAGTTCATCATCAAGCCATTCAATCCGGTCTTGCTGGCTGCGATTATCAAAACCAAAATCGAGCGTTTCCGTGAAACCCAGCGTTCCAGCCGGCTGGACGGCCTCACCGGCCTGCTCAATCACTCCGCCGCCAAATCCCGGCTGAACACCATGATCAGCCAGTTGCCGGAGCAAAACATGCTGACTGTGGCAATGATCGACATCGACCATTTCAAAGCAGTGAATGACACCTACGGCCACCCAGTCGGCGATCAGGTCATCCGCGGGCTGGCGTGGCTACTCAAGGGCCGCCTGCGATCGGTTGATCTGATCGGACGTTACGGCGGCGAGGAATTTCTGATTGCATTACCCGGCATCAGCCCGGAACAGGCCACCAGCGTCATTGACCGTATACGCGGCGATTTCTGCACCTTGCCGCACTCGCACTCTAGCGGCGCGCTTTATAGCAGCTTCAGTGCCGGCGTGGCCGCATTCCCCATGGTGGAGACTGCCGCTGCGTTGACCGAAGCCGCCGATGGTGCCTTGCTGCAAGCCAAACGACTGGGGCGCAATCGCGTAGAGCAGGCTGCTTATTCCTAAAACGGCAACTGTTCGCGCACTGCGCTCAAGGCGGAGAGTGCCACATGCGACTGAATTCCCTTGTCAGCACTCCGCCTGCAATTTATAGTACGTTGATATTTACAATTAACGTCCACCATGCAAAACGCCCACTCTGTCGATACCCTCATCGAAGCCCGCTGGATCGTCCCCATAGAACCGGCCAATACCGTATTACATGACCACAGCATCGCTATTGATGGCGGCCGCATTGTCGCCATTCTGCCCACCAGCGAAGCACGGCAACGTTTTGTCGCCCGGAATTACCACCGGCTCAGCGACCATGTGCTGATGCCCGGCCTGGTCAACCTGCATACCCACGCCGCGATGACCCTGCTGCGCGGCTATGCCGATGACCTGCCGCTGATGGAATGGCTCAAGGGCCACATCTGGCCGGCAGAGGCCAAACACGTCTCCACCGACTTCGTGCGCGACGGCGCCCGTATCGCCTGCGCGGAAATGCTCAAGGGCGGCACTACCTGTTTTAACGACATGTATTTCTTTCCCGAAGCCGTCGCCGAAGCAGCGGTAGATTGCGGCATCCGCGCCGCCATCGGCATGATTGTGATTGACTTCCCTACCGCCTACGCCAGCGACCCAGACGACTACCTCAACAAGGGCCTCGCCATGCGCGACCGCATGAACGACGAACCGCTGCTGTCGTTCACCCTCGCCCCGCATGCGCCATATACCGTCAGCAATGCCACCTTTGAAAAAGTCATCACCTACGCCAGTCAGCTCGACCTGCCTATCCATGTGCACCTGCATGAAACCGCCGACGAGATCACCCAGAGCCTGGCGCAATACCAGCAGCGCCCGCTGGCGCGACTGCATCAACTCGGCCTGACCGGCCCCAACCTGATTGCCGTCCATGCCGTGCACTTGAATGACGACGAACAGGCATTACTGGCGCAACACGGCAGCCACATCGCCCACTGCCCGGCCTCTAATCTCAAGCTTGCCAGCGGCTTTGCTCCTGTCGCCAGCATGCTGGCGCACGGCCTCAACGTCGGCATCGGCACCGACGGCACCGCCAGCAATAACAAACTCGACATGTTCAGCGAAATGCGCCTGGCCGCACTACTGGCCAAAGGCGTCGCCCATGATGCCGCCGCCCTGCCCGCCCACATCGCCTTACAAATGGCCACCCTCAATGGCGCACGCGCACTGGGGCTGGATCAGCACATCGGCTCGCTGCTACCCGGCAAATGCGCCGACCTCATCGCCGTCGATCTGGCGCAGCTCAATACCTTGCCGTGCTTTGACCCCATCTCTACCCTGGCCTACAGCGCCGGACGCGATCAGGTCAGTCATGTCTGGGTCAACGGCGAGCTGCGGGTGGATAACCATCAGTTCACCGCGCTCGACGAACGCACCCTAAAAATCACCGCCAATGTCTGGCAAAGCCGCATTCAACCATCTAACTAAGGAATACCATGCTCCACGAATTCATCAACTGGATACTCGCCACGGTACACAACTGGGGCTACGCCGGCATCTTCATCCTGATGGCGCTGGAATCCACAGTATTGCCCATACCCTCCGAGCTGGTGCTGATACCCGCCGGCTACCTGGCTTTTGAAGGCCACATGAACCTCGCCCTGATCCTGCTCAGCGCCACCCTCGGCAGCCTGGCCGGCGCCTCGTTCAACTACGCCTTTGCACTCTGGGTAGGCCGCCCATTCCTGGAGCGCTGGGGAAAATACTTCTTCGTACGCCCGCCGCTGCTGCATAAAACCGATGAATTTTTCGCCCGCCACGGCAAAATCTCCACCTTCACCGGCCGCCTGATCCCCGGCATCCGCCACCTGATCTCGCTGCCCGCTGGCCTCACCCGCATGAACCCCGCCACCTTTGCCATCTACACCCTACTCGGCGCTGGCATCTGGTCCACCATACTCACCTTGATTGGTTACTTCATCGGTGGCAATGAAGCGCTGATACAGTCCTACCTGCATATACTGACTATTGCGCTGATTAGCGGCGTGGGGGTGATTATTGCGGGGTATTGGTGGTGGCAGCGGAGGATTGCGCGGGAAGGGAAGTAATACTTCAAACGAGAATCCGCAAAATAATTACGCAACCATTACCCAGAATAAATAACAGAGGCGCTACAATCAACACAACGGCACTTTATGACAAACAGGCCACTTGGGCATGCGCCTTGACCAGCAACTTTGGCGGGGTGCAAACAGGTGGGTTTGTTTTTTCCATAATCGTTGCCTATTTATGCTTTAAGGCCTGATAGATATTCTGAGTTTGTATGTTAAATAATTATTAATAAACAGAAACATGGCATATATTTAAAACGGTTTTTATAGTGAGATAAAAATGGATTATTTATTGTTATACACCGATTTACTAAATAAAATAGGCACCGATTTCGGTGCCTATTAAACGTTAGCCATAATTAAGGAATCATATGTATTCGGCAACATTTATCTTTGATAAAAAGCAGTACGATGAAGAGTTTTACAAACTTGATAATGCTATCGCTGAGATAGCGAAACAATCTGTTGGTTACCTTGGCGAAGAAGCTTGGGAAAATCCTGAGACTGGTCGTATATCAAATGTTTATTATTGGGAAACTATGGATGGCCTCCAAGAGCTAATTAAGCATCCCAAACACCTAGAAGCAAAGGCCGCTCAGTCTAAGTGGCTCAACGGGTATCAAGTTGTAATTTCGCAAGTTATCCGTGCCTACGGTGATGGTGCATTTCCACATCCAGCATCATCGTTCACGAATGGCTAACGAATAAGGTTAGATTGTGATCGCAAAGCGAGCCACAATCTGAACCGTTTGTTGGACAAGCCCGGCATGGCTGGGGTGGGTGTTGTTTGAGCGCTTATGGAAATATCTTTTTGACTGTGCTGGCATAACTGGATGCGTTACGCATCCCACCCACCATTTCACGACCTTCACGTTGCCATTGCAGCAACTTGTTCTACTTAACTCACCGTTTTTAGTTGGCTTTTCGGGCATGTTGACACGATTTCAGTCTTTTTCAGGGCGAGCACGGCCATACCTGCCAACTCTGGCAGGTGGACGGTGTGGACTGGTTTAGCGCATGGTCTCCCACCCCGTGCCATCTGGTCTGTGTTCTGACATAGTTTGGTTAGCTGTGGCTAGCGGTATCGCTTTGATACGGGTACGCACTATCTTCATCACCCCACCGCAACATGGGCACCGTATCGCGGGGCGGGGTTGTGCTGGTGGCGGATTGTTCCGTCGCCGCAGGTGAGTCAGCTGGAGCTGGGTGAGTAGTTTGCTGTTGGGATGCAGGTAGCCAAAGTTGCGGGCGCGGCGGTAGCCTTTGGGCAAGATGTGCTGCAGTATCAGACGCAGGAAGGCTACACCACTCAAGGTGCGGGTTTCTGTCTGTTTGGTTTGGCTGTTCGAAAAAACAACGGGGTCAGGCCTTACGTTTTACATTAAAAAAACAACGGGGTCAGGCCTTACGTTTTACATTAACACTATGTCAAATGTAAGGCCTGACCTTCAATTCATTTGGTTTTGAATCTGATTTTGACTTTGTTTTTGATTTTGATTCTTTCCCCTCTCCGCCGCCGAGTAGCGCAGTCAGGCCGGGGGCAGTCGGCGAGGACTGTCTGAGGCCACAGGCCGAGTTCCGCAGCCGCCCGGCTTGGCGAGCAACGCAGGGTACCCCGCAGGGGCGGCGGAACGGGGTGCCGTTCTCTTTGGTTACTTTTTCTTGGGCAAGCAAGAGAAAGTGACTTGCCGCCGGGCAACCCCCGGCCTACCATATCAAAAACACCCACACAGTATTTTTACCCCGTCATCCAACCCTATAGAAAACAACACAGCTCACATGGAACAATACCTCGCCAACAGCGATTACATCGACTGGCACCACCCCGCCATCATCGCCAAATCCGCAGAACTAGCCGCAGACTGCACCGACGATGCAGCCGTGGCAAAACGCTGCTTCGAATTCGTACGCGATGCTATCCAGCATAGCTGGGATTACCGCAGGAATCCGGTGACCTGCAAAGCATCCGAGGTGTTACTCCACGGCACCGGCTATTGCTATGCAAAAAGCCACCTGCTGGCTGCGCTGTTACGAGCCAATGCCATTCCGGCGGGGTTGTGTTACCAGCGACTGAGCGCAGGGACTGCGGGGCCACCTTATTGCCTGCATGGGTTGAATGCGGTTTATCTGCAACAACATGGCTGGTACCGAATTGACGCACGGGGTAACAAACCGGGCGTTACTGCTGAATTCATGCCGCCAACAGAAAAACTGGCTTTTCCGATTGTCAGTACAGAGGAATGCGATTTCACGGAAATATGGGCTGAGCCGCTGACTGTCGTGATAAAGGCGCTGACAGAGAACGCAACGGTAGAACAGGTTTTTGAGCATCTTCCGGATATGGAAATTTAAACAAGCTAACGTCAAGAGCCGATATCCACACGAACTCATCTATGCCTGTAGTAGCATAGGGTAATGCCTTATATTTCAAATAAATACAAAGAAAAAATGCCAAACGTAAGGCATGACCCAAATTTACTGTATTCAGGCGAGACGCGCTAAAGCGCGCCCTTTAATTTCAACGCTGAGTATCAATAAGGCCATCTTCGGTGATCTATGAAAATGAAAGAAAATGAAGCTTATCTCCGTCGCGCAGTTTTGACGGTTGCGCTACTAAACTTTTCGTACTTCTGGGTCGAAATTGGCGTGGCCCTTTCTATTCATTCCGTTTCATTGTTTGCCGACTCAATTGACTTTCTGGAAGACACATTCGTCAATCTCCTGATTTTCATTGCGATTGGCTGGAGTCTTCGCCACCGAGCATTGGTTGGTATGTTGCTGGCTGGCATACTGCTCGTACCGAGCCTGGCAACTGTTTGGTCTGCTTGGCAGAAGATAAATCTGCCGTTGCCACCTGATCCAACTCTGCTTTCACTTACCGGACTGGGTGCTTTGGTTGTAAATCTGAGTTGCGCATTCATCCTTGTGCGCTTCCGTAACCACAGCGGCAGCCTGACAAAAGCCGCCTTTTTATCTGCCCGCAATGACGCTTGGGCCAATGTGGCAATCATCGGTGCTGGCATCATTACGGCAACAACTCTCTCGCCTTGGCCTGATATGGTCGTAGGTATCGGTATATTCCTCGTCAATCTGGACGCTGCGCGTGAAGTTTATTCAGCAGCACGCGAAGAACATTCATTGACTACCTAGCAAGTTGATACTCAAACCAATTGTGTATTTCTCGGAGCGATACACGGTTCGGGATGAAGCAATGGCACAAGCGTATTTGAGTGGACACTATACGCTCGCTCAGGTCGGTGCTCGCTTTGGGATTAGCGATGCTACCGTAAGTCGGGCGGTAAAACTTATCGAAAAGAGAAAGTGAAATGTCAAATGAAAGGCCTGACCCTCATGACCCTACTCACACGTTGAGCCACTGTTTTAGCTATTAGCATTAACCAGTAAGAAGAATAGATTTATAGCCATGAATTTTTCAGTGTTTTTATCGGCTGCGTGCGTTGGCGCACATATCAACTGTTTTTGTTATTGCATACTACCAACAGTTGGTAAACAGTTGGTAAAAGAGAGGAGTGAATATGCAAACTCATATTGGTGTCACGCGGACTCGTAGAATATACCCTCATGTTAAAAATTTAATGAGGAGCATCGCCATACTCCCTCTTGCCATAAGTGGAATACCTGTAACAATGGCGGATGATGATGCGGAAGCGCCATCAAGTTATATGCCCGTTGTTATCAAAGAACATTTTGCGACGACCATGGCGCGCATGAAGGCTGACAAACCTGGCTTGATGGACAAGCAAATGGTTTTGATGGCGCAACGTTATGATCTTGCCAATCATCCTGCCAAAAATGTAACCATGACAGGTGGCAAACCCATACAGGAAGGCGTGCGTGTCAAGCTGAACAACGGCATAACATGGGATAAGTTATCAGCGATGACCCCCGAAGAAATCCAGACCAAAAATTTATATCCGGCTGGTTTTTTGCCGTTACCGCACGCCCATCAGAGTGAAGGCGGCATGGTATTTCCTAAATTTGAGATTGACGAACTCAAGAAACAGGAAGGACGGGATCTGACGCGTTTTGATCTGGATTTCGATATCCCTGATATTTTTCTGCCAGAATTTCCCGCCCCTATCTTTTTGACTACGCGGCCTGATCTTGGCGATGTATCCAAGGGCAAACTCATTACCATAGATAATTACTATGAAACATTCAATGGCTTGCTGAATCCCAAGCAAATCGAAGGTGTGCGCCTGCTGGTTACCCCTTTTGCGCAACAGCAATTCAACCAGACCGAAGACAGACGTAGCGAACGGCCGAGCCGCGGGGTTGCCTGTTTTGATTGTCATGCGAATGGCAATACCAATGGCGCATTCCATCTTGTGGGCGATATACGTCCGCAAAAATTCCGGCACAGGATAGATACGCCCAGTCTGCGCGGCGTCAATATCCAGCGCTTGTTCGGATCACAACGCGCGCTTAAAACGGTGGAAGACTTTACCGAATTTGAACAGCGCGGAGCCTATTTTGACGGTGATCCGGTCATTGCAACCAAAAAGGGCGTAAATATTCTCGATCGTGGCAGTCAGGTGCAAGCAATGGCAGAATTTCAGGAAATTCTTGATTTTCCACCGGCGCCCAAACTCGGCATAGACGGCAAACTTGATCCGCGTAAAGCCAGTGGTGCCGAGTTACGCGGTCAGCAGGTGTTTTTTGGCGCAGGCAAATGTGCCAGCTGTCATACCGCGCCTTATTACACTGACAATCTTATGCACAATCTGCGTACAGACCGCTTCTTTAAGCCTCACATGGTTAACGGCATGATGGCGGTGTCGGATGGGGCTATCAAAACCTTTACGCTGCGAGGCATTAAGGATACCCCGCCGTACTTGCACGATGGCCGCTTGCTGACACTTGAAGATACGATAGAGTTTTTTAATCTCATACTTGAAACGCATCTTGATGATCAACAGAAAAAAGACTTGCTCTCGTTTCTACGTGTTTTGTAAAGCTGAATCACAGGATGGGTAAGCCAGATAGTGATGCATCGCCTGGTTCGACAATTTATAGTGTGCTGGAGCAGCATAGGGCCAGGCCTTACATTTCACATAAACACAAAGGAAAAAGATACAAAACGTAAGGTCTGCCCCCAAATTCATGTGATTTTTGGTTCAGATTGTCCGGGCAATGCCCGGACAAGGGTGGTTGATGTTGGGTTTTGGTTTTGGTTTTGGTTTTTGAATTTCGTTTTTGATTCTTTCCCCTCTCCACCGCCGAGTAGCGCAGTCAGGCTTGGGACAGTCGGCGAGGACTGTCTGAGGCCACAGGCCTAGTTCCGCAGCAGCCCGGCTTGACGAGCAACGCAGGAGCGGTGGAACGGGGTGCCATTCTCTTTGGTTACGTTCTCTTTGGCGAGCAAGAGAAAGTGACTAGCCGCCGGGCAACCCCCGGCTTGCTATGCCAATACGAAGCCCCGAATTCAGCATTAACCTCCAACTGGCAAACAGCCCAGATTTTTGCTACATTCTTCGCCATACTCAACCCGAAAATGCAGCACTTTCCTGTATAGTGAAATTATTTACACAACCTGCCAGCTCCCTGTAAATTAAGGGGCTGCACCCGATATTCAAGACCATTTCCCCATGAATCATACCGACATCAAAGACGATCCCGAAGCTGCACCCCACACGCTAGCTGAACGCTCTGCCGCCGCATCACGCACGACCTGGGTCAGCGTGGTCGTCAACCTGTGCCTGAGCGTTACCCAGATCACAGTCGGCATTTTATCCAAATCCCAGGGTCTGATTGCCGATGGCGTCCATTCGCTGTCGGATCTGGTGGCGGATTTCGTGGTGCTGTTTGCCAGCCATCACAGCAAGAAAGACGCCGATATTGATCACCCTTACGGGCATCAACGCTTCGAGACGGCTGCTTCGTTGGTGCTGGGCGTACTGCTGCTGGCAGTTGGCGTGGGTATGCTGTGGTCGGCATTTATCAAGCTGCAAGACCCTGACACGGTACCCAAAGTTGGTATTGTGGCGCTGTGGGTAGCCGGGGGTGCGTTAATAGCCAAGGAACTGCTGTTCCGCTACATGCTGGCGACTGCCAAGCGCGTCAAGTCGAGCATGCTGGTCGCCAATGCCTGGCATGCGCGCTCTGACGCGGCTTCATCGCTGGTGGTGGGCATCGGCATCATCGGCAATCTGGCAGGCTATCCAATACTGGATCCTATCGCTGCGCTGATCGTGGGTTTCATGGTCGCCAACATGGGCTGGGGATTCGGCTGGGATGCGTTGCATGATCTGATGGATCGCGCAGTGGACGAGCAGGAAGTGGCTGCCATACGCCAGACGCTGCTTGATACACCGGGGGTCAAGGGCGTACACGATATCCGCACCCGCAAAATGGGTGACATGATCGTCGTTGACGCGCATATCGAGGTTGACGCGACTATCAACGTCGAGGCCGGACATGACATCGCCGTCGTGGCCCGGGCACGGGTAATGCAGCATCATCGCGTGCTGGATCTGATGGCGCATGTGGATCCATGGCACCGCCCTGATCTGGATCACACCAAACCGGCTGCATGACAGCAGGAACGAACAGGTCGCTTCAGTTGTCCATGCAGCGCATGGCAGCTTATGTCTGGGCCTCACCCAATACGGTGATCGGATTATTGCTTGGCAGCATCGCGCTCATGCTGGGTGCTCGCGCCACTATCGTATCCGGCACTATTGAATTCCATGGCGGCCTGATCAGCAAGTTGTTATCCCGTTCACGCCCCCGGTTTCATTTCTCGGCCATTACCCTCGGCCACGTTATTCTGGGTATGGATGCGGAAGTGCTTGATCTGTTTCGTGCTCATGAGCAGGTGCATGTGCGCCAATATGAAAAATGGGGTATCTGCTTCCTGCCGGCGTACTTGCTCTCCAGCCTCTGGCAACTGCTGCATGGCCGCAATGCCTACACAGCCAACTATTTCGAGCGTCAGGCATACGGACAGACTACGCCCCATGCACATTGCGCCACAGACAGGGATTGAATAGTTAAATGGGCGACGTTGTTAAATTCAAGAAACCCAAACCCGGTGAAAAATTCAAGGGTTTATCCTTGTGCAGAAGCGGCTTCCACAAGTGGGAACCGGTACAGGAAAATCCATTTGATGTGGACAAAGGGCGACTGATTACACGCCTGATCTGCACACGTTGCGGTATCTCTAAAACAGAGGCTAAATAGCGATTGTTGGTAAAAACCAATATCAAACCCAGATACACCAAAAAACAGGGGGAGAAGCAACATGTCGGAAACAGATGACCGTTTAACGCGGATAGAATCTCGCTTAACACGACTTGAACAGCTCATACAAACCATTGCAGCACGCTCTGGCACAGCGGCTGCCAGCACGCCAATAAAGCAGACGCAGATACCGCCTACAGCCACGGCTGCGCCCCCCAGGCCTGAACCTGCGCCAAAAATCACTGCCGCACCTGCTCACGATAACATTTCCATCACCAATATCCTTGGCTGGACCGGTGCAACGGCACTGGTGCTAGCTGCGGCCTATCTGATCCGGCTGGCGATTGATTCCGGCTGGCTTACCCCCGAACGCCAGATCGCACTTGCTGTGCTTGGCGGCTTTGCGCTCATAGGCATCGGCCTGACTCTGCGCAAATCCGATAGCCATTACGCCAGTCTGTTACCTGCGGGCGGGCTGGTCGTGCTGTTCATGTCCACCTACGGCGCACATTTGTTCTACCATTTGATTGATGCCCATACCGCCACGGGGGCTGTGATCTTTATCTGCTTGGGCGCACTGTGGCTGGGCAGGCTGTTCGAGAGCGAGCTGTATGCGCTATTTGCCGTGGTAGGCTCGTATTCGGCACCTTTTCTGTTACCCAACCTCACCAGCTCGGTGACTGACCTGGTGATCTACTATTCGGCATGGAGTGTGCTCTTCAGTATCTATTCCATATGGGTTGGCACACGCCGGGTTTATTTGCTGGCGTCATATATGGCGCTGCTGGGATTCAATGCGATCTGGACGCTGACATCCGCGACCAGCTGGATTGAAGCACTGGTGTTCCAGGCTGCGCAATTTATTATCTTTCTGCTCGCCGCCATCACGTTCTCCATCAAACGCAACAGCCCGATGGATCAGAACACAGCCATTGCGCACTTACCGCTGCTGCTGATTTTTTACGCGCTGCAATACAGTCTGTTGCAGCATAACCTGCCCGATCTCGCGCCCTGGATTGCGATGGCTAGCGCAGTGGTGCTGCTGGCTGGCTATCTGGTAGCGAAACACGCCATGCATGTGTCACTGGAATCCGGCAGCATACTGGTGGGCACCTATGCCGCCCTGACCCTGTTTCATGCTGGTTATCTGGAGTCGGTGCCTGCGGAATGGGCACCGTGGGTCGCGTTGTCGCTGCTGCCGGTACTGATCGCATATTTTGCAATCAAAGGTAAGTACACCGATATTGTCTGGCCGATCAAACTGGCGATTGGCGTAATTTTTACGATCAACTATCTGCGGGTGTTGCTTGACTCTGACCTGCATGTCGTCCCGGCACACGACTTGCTGGCGCTGATTTTTGCGCTGCAACTGTATGCCGGTTACTATTTTGTGCGCCGCATACCCGCATTGATCGCATTTGACAGCCCGCTTTTGTACGCCGGGCATATTGCGCTGATGAGTGCGGCTTATCAGGTATTTGATGGCCGGCTGACGGTGTCTTTTACCTGGGGGGTAATTGGCCTCAGCTGTCTGGCCATTGCATTGGGAAAACAGGACAAGATACTGGGTAAGTCGTCCCTGCTGATCTTTGCGGTTTCAGCCGCTAAAGTACTGTTGTTCGATTTGTCTGACGCAGCACCGCTGATACGCATTGCCTGTTTGTTTGTGCTGGGAGTGACGCTTTATGCAGGCGGCTGGATGTATCGCAAAGTCGACGCCATGGAGTCGCCAGCACCGTTCAACTAGCGATGGCGTAATCCGTCGCATCATAAACCTGGGTGAGCTGCACGCCCGCATCGCTGATTGCCTGTAACTGGCTGGCCAGCGCGTTGCGGATCAGCTCATGCTGCGCAGCTGGCGGCGGGTAGCCTTGCCAGCTGTCTGCGCTATATGTGTCCAGATTGTAATACGCATACGGCGCGATTTTGTCGCCGATATCCTGGGTAACGATGGTCAGACGATAGCCGCTCGCTGTTCCGTCACCGGCGGCATCGGCAATGACCTGTGCCTCGAATTCGACAAACTCGTCATCGACTTCCTCTACATAGCCCGGCAGAGCGGCCAGCAATTCCACAATTTGCGCATGGCTCAATGTGACCTTTAGCGCACTGCGGTAATCATCCTGATTGATTTCCCAACGCGCTACCGGCAATTGCCGCTCGTTTTCCACCACGCCAGATAACAGACCGCGCACATTCACCATGTCAGAAATGTTCACACAAAACATTTCCGGTGTCAGTCCACGCAGATTGAACCGGGTCAGCTCCCAGGAAGATTGCACCTCGATATAGGGCATCCAGCCCACACCTTTGCGCATCAAACCCGATTTGACGTGATATTGCAGAATCAGGGTTTTACCCTGGATAGTAATGAGGACTTTTTTCACAGCGGGATGCCAAAGTATTTAGCGAATACCCGCATCATAACATTGACCACACCGCGCCACCCATCTCGCGCAATACCCGAACAGCGCGACTCAATCAGGAATTGACGGAATGATCCATTTGCTCGGCAGAGTCGAGCAGAGACTGCACTGCACGCTCGAATAACGGCTGATCTTCAATAAAGCGCACCCGCTTACTCATTACCAGGCGACGGAACACCCGCAAACTCATATGCACCGGTGCATGCTGATCATCCAAATTCAACAGCAGATTGGCGGCATCGGCACTGATCCAGCTTAAGCGCGCACGACTCGGTATCTTGCTTAAATGAATTTCAATAATGATCCCGCTGTGCAGACGTTCAATAATGCTTTCATCAAACTCGGCCAGCGCGGCAGGATTATGTTCACTCCCGTCGATAACGCTCGTCTCGTCTGCTTTAGCTTCAGGCTCAGCGATATCATCAAAATGATTATCGAGCGATTGAATATCGGCATTGAGTTCACGCAGCATGGTTTCCATCAGTGCTTTTTCAGCTGCCATCTGCACATCAGGTGTAAACGCCACTTGTTCGACTGGCATATTTTCCACCAGACGCTCAAAATTGGTGTGCATCAACGGTAAGGACGGCACCTGAAACGCTTCATCCACAATCGAGCGTAATGCGCGAGTATGTGCATCAAACAACCAGCCCAGCAACGCCTTCTGCTGCGCTTCCGGCCATGCAATCAGCGCCAGACCTTCACGCAAGGTGCCTATCATTACCGGCAATACGACAGCCATCTCCTGGCGGTCATATTCATCGATCTTGGGAACGATACTCCAGATCAGATCCGGCACCAGCGCCCGGTAACGCCTGGCTCGCGCCATATCGATGCTCTCTGCACGCTCTATCACCTGCACCCATGCATTGGTCAGAAAATCATGCAGATAAGCATCAAGCGTAACGCCAGATAATATCTCGGCCATTTGCGCCGAGATATGCGTATAGCGCAATGTGCGGCTTTGTACGTTTTCAATCGCTTCTGCCGCACGGTTGAGTTGCTTATCTTTGCTACGCAGCTCTGCCGCAACGAACTCATCAAAATCATCCAGCAACTTGACGAACAAGGATGCGAACATATCCGGCGTTTTCGCCGCATCAAGCAGCAAGGTTTCAACGATCAGGCAAATCTCCGCACTGACCCGTTCGCTGCTTGGGTCAATTTGTTTCAACCCGACCGATATCGAACCTATGCGGTTAATCAGCACACGGGCCGGGTGGCCTTTTTGCGTCAGAAAGCTGGGGTCACGTAACGCCAGCTTCAACACCAGAAATTGCAATCTACCCAGTTGTGCTCGCACTTCGGCAGGCACCCGGGTATCCCGCAGTATGAATTCGAACAGCATAGCCACGACATCGATGGTCATCTGCTCATCGACTTCCTCGGTCTGCTCGGTCAGGCTGCTGCGCTGTTCGAGAATCAGATTACGCACTTCCCCATCACTATCCAGCATATCCGCTGTAGCCGGCGAATGCTCATGCAACAGCGTATCGACCGACTGCGCCAGCGCAACGGTTAATACTCGTGGAGAGGCTGGCGGCACATAGTTTTTCGAACTGCTGGCATTACCTCCCTGCACAGCACCACCGCCGAGAAACTTACGCAACACTTCGCCCACTTTCTGTACGCCGCTCAACCATCCCGCTCTCGCCGGAGCAGCGGTGCTGCCGGAAGCAAGGCTGCCAGCCTGCTGTTGCATAGCCTGCGGAGTTGAAGCAGCTCCCATCCCCACAGATGTATTCATGCCAGCGCCCGATACCCGGCCAAAACCGGTCGCAGTCTCGCTGTAGCGCTTGACCATGCTCAGTAGCTGGTCAACCTTCTGCTCATGGGTACCGGATGAAATCGGCTGGCCATTTGCCGCAGGCTGGACTCCACCTGCAAAGCCGGTTCCTGCGCTGAAGCCGGGGAAATTCCCTGGAGTGGATGGATTGTCCGCAGGTTGCGCGACAGACTGCTGTGCCGCATTATCAACCATGGATTTAATGCTTTGCAGGAACTGGTCTACACTCTGTACGCTCTGACCAGATGCAGAAGTTGACGCACCCGGATTGGCTACATTACTTGCACCAGATGCGGGCCGACTTGGTGGCTGTGCTGGCGATGACACAGGCGCCATAGTGTCAGGCGCTACTTCAGGCTCATCTGGCTCGGGCGACGCTGCCGGAATGGGTTGGTTCGGTGACTTTCTGATTCTGAGTGGCAATTCCGCAGCTATGCCATTTTTGGAAAGCAAGGCATTCACACTGGCATAGATACCATCGACGGTAATCTCCATGCTTTCTGCCAGCAACTGCGTCAACACAGGACTTAATTCTTTTGGCAAGCCCATGGCTTCCGAGGCATCTGCCAAGGATCGTGAAATCAAATAGGGGCGAAACGGATTTTCACGCTCTTTGATATCATCCTGATCGAACAACAGCGCCATGCGGATATTCAGGTCGCGCAACTGTTCAGCGGCTTCATTACGGAAACGGTCCGTAAAGGCATCCAACTGCAGCTCACCTTCAAAGGCTGAGGTGTCAACCAGCGACAATCCACCTACAGGCCCCGCCTGATCAAACGTAGGTCGGAATGTGCTGTAGGTTGTTTGCAGACTGCGATTAAGCAGCTTGTCCATGCTGTGCTGCAACTGCTCTCTGACCTCGTCCTTACGCTCACGCAATACGCCACGAACCGTAAGATAATGACTTTGCTCTAATGAAGAACGGCTGGTATCAGCTTTTTTAAATGCCGTTTCGATACATAACGGAAGACAATAATCAAATGCATCCAGATATGCACGTAAAAATTCCGCCCTCGCGGCCACCAGTAATTCATTCCGTTCAATCATGATTGTTTGCTTTCATTAGTATTGACTATGCGCCAACAAAGAAACGTAGCGTCATTCAGCCAGAATCATCATTGTCACCACATTGCAAATTATAAAAGACCATCTTCATCGGAGATCAAACCGAATTATTAATTTCTGTGAATACCCGCCACGTATTCTTCATCCACCGTCACCGTTGATTATTAGCTAATTTAGGTGCTGTTATTACATACAGCGCTTCAACCTTGGCGCGTGCCCACGGTGTTCTTCTCAGGAACTGCAAGCTGGATTTGATACTTGGATCATGGGTAAAGCAGCGGATATTAACGTGTTGCGCCATGGTCTCCCAGCCATAATAATCAACCAGTCTGGTCAATATTTGTTCCAGCGTGATCCCGTGCAATGGATCGGATGAAGTATGTGTTGCCATGGGTTTAGCCACGCAAGCGCTGGCTCAAGCCTTTCAGAAAATAGCGGAGTAGCTGATCGCCGCACACCCGGTAGTTTTTGCTGTCCGGGTTTCTGAATACCGCACTCAACTCCGGCTTGGATATCTGGAATCCGGCCAGTTTGATAATGTCATGCAGATCGTCTTCTTTCAATTCGAAAGCAATGCGGATTTTTTTCAGGATGATGTTATTGGTTAACCGTTTGATCGGTGCCGGAGGGGTATCACTCGGGCCACGTCTGGTGATAATTAAGCCATCCAGAAAAGCCACCAGCAATTCATCGTCACACTCGACAAAGCCGGCTTCGTCTTCCTTTTTCAGCAATGCGGGGATCAGATCCGCCGCAACTTCGCCACCTGCCAGCCGGACCATCTCACCGATAGCCGCATCTGGCAAATCCAGCGCGTAGCGAATACTGCGCAATACATCGTTATTATTTTCCACTATAGAACTCTCATCACTATCAATCAATGTCTTATCATAGCACGCGCTTTACCCTTGAGCCGCGGCGTTCACTACCGCCAGCATCGCTGCGCCGTAGGCCTCCAGTTTGCGTGCGCCGATGCCGGAAATCTCCCCCAGTTCAGCCAGCGTCCCCGGGCGCAACTGCGCGACCTGGGCGAGAGTAGCGTCATGGAAAATGACATAGGCAGGCACATTATGTTCCCGCGCAGCTGACTGCCGCCATACACGCAACTTCTCAAACAGCTGATCATCGGCAGCATTCTGCGGCGCAGCCAGAGGCCGGCTGGATTGTCGCTTGGCCGGTTTGATGCCCAGATCCTTACGCATCCATACTTGAGTCTCGCCTTTAAGCACCGCGCGGCTATGCTGTGTCAATACCAGCGCGCCAAACGCATCATGATCGACGCTAAGATAGCCATGCGCCATCAGTTGCCGCAACACCGCACGCCAACCTTTCTCATCCATCTCCGCGCCAATGCCAAACACGCTCAGCTGCTGGTGTCCCCATTGCTGCACTTTTTCGGTATCCCGACCCAGCAATACGTCAATCACATGTCCGGCGCCAAAGCGGCCTCCAGTACGATAAACGGCGGACAGGGCTTTTTGCGCAGCCACCGTGCCATCCCAGGTCGCCGGCGGCGACAGACACACATCGCAATTGCCACAGGCTTCGGCTTCTTCGCCAAAATAATTGAGTAACCGTACTCGCCGGCAACGGGTCGCTTCGCACAGCGCCAGCAGCGCATCCAGCTTGGTCTGCGCCACGCGCTTGAACTGCGGGTCAGCTTCGCCACTCTCTATCATGCGCCGCTGCTGTACCACGTCATTCAGCCCATACGCCATCCACGCATCCGCCGGCGTTCCATCACGACCAGCACGACCAGTTTCCTGATAATAGCCTTCTATGCTTTTAGGCAAATCCAGATGCGCGACGAATCGCACATCCGGCTTGTCGATGCCCATGCCGAAAGCAATGGTGGCCACCATGACGATGCCATCTTCACGCAAGAACGCATCCTGATGGCGCTGCCGCGTGGCAACTTCCATACCGGCGTGGTAGGCCATGGCACGTATGCCCTGTTTCTCCAGCCACTGCGCTGTTTCTTCCACCTTGCGCCGCGACAGACAATACACAATGCCGGCATCCTGCGCATGTTCTTCGCGTATGAATGCCAGCAACTGTTTGCGCGGGTCGTTTTTTTCCACAATCTGATAACGAATATTCGGCCGGTCGAAGCTGGAGACGAATTGCTGTGCCTCTTCCAGTTGCAGACGTGCCACGATCTCGGCACGGGTCTGCGCATCAGCCGTTGCGGTCAGTGCAATACGCGGCACATCAGGGAAGCGTTCATGCAAAACCGACAGCGCGATATATTCAGGGCGGAAATCATGCCCCCACTGCGAGACGCAATGCGCTTCATCAATTGCAAACAAGGCAATCTCGGTGCGCTCCAGCAGCGCCATAAAGCGCGCCGTGACCAGGCGCTCCGGCGCGACATACAGCAAATCCCATTCGCCACGCACGAAGGCCCGTTCCACCTCGCTGGCTTCACTCGCAGACAGTGCCGAATTGAGATAGGCTGCCCGCACTCCGGCTTCGCGCAATGCGGCTACCTGATCGTGCATCAACGCAATCAGTGGCGACACCACCACCCCGGTACCAGCCCGCAACAATGCGGGAATCTGATAGCACAGCGACTTGCCCCCACCCGTCGGCATCAGTACCAGCGCATCGCCGCCACCGGCAACGTGCGTCACTACCTCTGCCTGACGGCCTCGAAAGGCCGGATAGCCGAAGACACTGTTGAGTATGGATAATGCAGTAGGCATATTAAAATCACGTGCGCAGAAAGCCGATTACTATACTGGATTTTGCAGCGCCTATAACTTGCCATGACACAATTTATCCAGCAACGGCAGTTTCCTGTAAAATCATATTTTTATCTTTTTACATCCAGTACGCTATGAGCCTGTCTGCCCTCACCGCCTTATCCCCTCTCGACGGCCGTTATGCCGCTAAAGTCGCGCCATTGCGCACCCATTTCAGTGAATTCGGGTTAATTCATAACCGCGTTACCGTCGAAATCGAGTGGCTTAAAGCCCTTGCTGCTGAGTCTGCGATTGCAGAAGTACCCGCTTTTTCAGCCGATACCATTGCCGAACTGAACGAGGTGATCACTAATTTCTCTGAAGCCGATGCCGAAAGCATCAAAGCCATCGAGCGCACCACCAATCACGACGTCAAGGCGGTGGAATATTTCCTGCGTGAACGTTTTGCCAGCAACCCTGAAATCGCCCGCGTCGGTGAATTCATCCATTTTGCCTGCACCTCGGAAGATATCAACAATCTGTCCCATGCGCTGATGCTCAAAGCTGCGCGTGAACAGGTAATGCTGCCATCGCTGAATAGCGTCATCGCACGCCTGACCGAAATCGCGCACGAGCACGCCGCATTGCCGATGTTGTCGCGCACCCATGGTCAGCCCGCTTCGCCAACCACGTTAGGCAAGGAAATGGCCAACGTGGTGTACCGTTTGCAGCGCCAGGCCAACCAGATCGCCGCCGTACCCATGCTGGGCAAGATCAATGGCGCTGTGGGTAACTATAATGCCCACCTGTCGGCTTACCCGGAAATTGACTGGGAAGGCTTTGCCCAGCGCTTTGTGGAAAGCCTGGGGCTGACCTTCAACCCCTACACCATCCAGATCGAGCCACACGACTACATGGCCGAGCTATTCGACGCCATCAGCCGCGTCAACACTGTGCTGATCGACTTGAACCGTGACATCTGGGGTTATATCTCGGTAGGTTATTTCAAGCAGAAAGTCAAAGCCGGCGAAATCGGCTCATCCACCATGCCACACAAGGTCAACCCGATTGACTTTGAGAATGCCGAAGGCAATCTGGGACTGGCCAACGCACTATTGCGCCACCTCGCTGAGAAGCTGCCGATCTCGCGCTGGCAGCGTGACCTGACCGACTCCACCGTGTTGCGTAACATGGGCGTGGCATTAGGCTATGCCCTGCTCGGATTTGATTCCTGCTTGCGCGGCCTCAACAAACTTGAAGCCAACCCGCAACGCCTGGCTGAAGATCTGGATAACAACTGGGAAGTATTGGCCGAGCCTATCCAGACCGTGATGCGTCGCTTTAATGTACCCAATGCCTATGAGCAGTTAAAAGAGCTGACCCGCGGCAAATCCGGCATCAACCGTGACAGCCTGCATGTATTTATCAGCGGACTGGCTATCCCTGATGCGGACAAGCAACGCCTGCTCGCCATGACGCCAGCCAGCTATATCGGCAAAGCGGTTGAACTCGCGCAACGCAAAACTTACTAAGCATTACCGTGCAGCAGTCAGAAAAGCACCGTTACTGGTGCTTTTTTGGTTTTACCCCTTACGCTTTATCGAAATAGGTTATGACTATGACAACCCCTGAACTTCTTGCCCCCGCCGGCACACTGGAAAAAATGCGTTATGCATTCCAGTTCGGTGCAGATGCAGTCTATGCCGGCCAGCCACGCTATTCGCTGCGTGCTCGTAACAACGAATTCCAGTTAGAGCAACTGGACACAGGCATACGTGAAGCACATGCCATGGGCAAGAAATTCTTCGTCGCCAGTAACCTGATGCCGCACAATGCGAAAATCAAGACTTACATGGCAGATATGACACCGATTATCGCCATGAAGCCGGATGCGCTGATCATGGCAGATCCCGGCCTGATCATGATGGTGCGGGAAAAATGGCCGGAGATTCCGGTGCACCTTTCGGTACAGGCCAACACGGTAAACTATGCCACAGTAAAATTCTGGCAGTCACTGGGCCTGACCCGCGTCATCCTGTCGCGTGAGCTTTCGTTCGATGAAATCGAGGAAATCAAGCAGCAGTGTCCGGAAATGGAACTGGAGGTTTTTGTCCATGGCGCGCTGTGCATCGCCTATTCCGGGCGCTGCCTGCTGTCGGGCTACTTCAACCATCGCGATCCCAACCAGGGCACATGCACCAACTCCTGCCGCTGGGATTACAAGGTACACGACACTGACGAAGACGCTACCGGCGATGTGCAGAAAATCGATCTCGATTTCCGTGCTGCCATGGAACAGCCCAGCTTTGCCGATTGCGGTGATCAACAGCGCCACCCACTGGCCGATAAAGTGTATCTGATTGAGGAACGCGACCGTCCCGGCGTGATGATGCCCATCATCGAAGATGATCATGGCACCTACATCATGAATTCCAAAGACCTGCGTGCGGTAGAACACATCGAACGACTGGTCAAAATCGGCGTAGATTCGCTCAAAATCGAAGGCCGTACCAAATCAGCCTATTATGTTGCTCGCACCGCTCAGGTGTACCGCAAAGCAATTGACGATGCCGTAGCGGGCCGCCCGTTCGACCCATCATTGCTGTCTGACCTGGAAAGTCTCGCCAACCGCGGCTACACCGATGGTTTCTACGAACGTCATCATACTCAGGAATATCAGAACTACATGCGCGGCCACTCGGAGAGCGACCGCAGTCAGTATGTAGGCGATGTAACCGGCTACGATGCCAAGACAGGCTTGGCTGATATCGCAGTTAAGAATAAATTTGTAGTCGGCGACCGCCTGGAAATCATCCATCCATCCGGCAATCGCATAATAGAACTAGCCCAAATATTCAACAAACGGGGAGAAGCCATACAAGAAGCACCCGGCAGTGGCCACTTCGTTAAAATCCCGATGGAAGCCAATCTGGAAAAAGCGTTGATTACACGCTTCCTGCCAGCCTGATACTGCAAACCCAAGTGGCTTTCACCACTTGGGAATTCAGGCCATCCGCTTATCTGCCGCCTGCGCAGCCTGCAGTGTATTCTCCAAGAGCATAGCCACCGTCATTGGCCCAACGCCACCCGGAACCGGCGTAATCCATGCGGCACGCTCAGCAGCAGGAGCAAATTCCACGTCCCCACACAAACTACCATCATCAAGACGGTTGATACCCACGTCGATGACCGTAGCACCGGGCTTGATCCATGCACCCTTAACTAATTCAGCACGACCTACCGCAACCACCAGAATATCTGCCTGACCTACAAACTCAGCCAAGTTTTTAGTAAAACGGTGACAGGTTGTCACTGTACAACCCGCCAGCAGCAATTCCAACCCCATAGGCCGGCCAACATGGTTGGAAGACCCCACCACAACCGCGTTAAGGCCCTTCAGGTCGTCGTGCGCCAATGCCAGCAGGCGCATCACCCCATAAGGCGTACAGGAGCGCAACGTAGGCATACGTACAGCCAGCCTGCCAATGTTGTATGGATGAAAGCCATCAACGTCCTTGTCTGGATGAATACGCTCGATCACCGTCTCAGGATCAATCTGGGCCGGCAAAGGCATTTGCACCAAAATACCATGCACGCCAACTTCTCTATTCAGCTCATCGATCAATGCCAATAAATCAGCTTGTGTAGTTGTAGCAGGCAAATCATAAGAAATAGAACGGACACCAGCCTTGATACAAGCGTTACGTTTATTACGAACATAAATACTTGAGGCGGGATCGCTACCCACCAGGATCACTGCAAGAGCAGGAATAGCCAATCCAGCTACATCCCGTTTAGTGACCTGAGACTGGATACCTGCAATGATTTTTTCAGATAAACTTTTTCCATCAAGGAGTTGAGCTGACATAGTTGGCAAGGCGCTTAGATTAAAGATGCAATCATCTCATTTTTACCTACTAACATTCAAGATGGGTGTTGACGAAATATCATATCCCGCGTATAGTTTCGGTCTTTCGGGGCGTAGCGTAGTCTGGTAGCGCGCCTGGTTTGGGACCAGGATGTCGGGAGTTCGAATCTCTCCGCCCCGACCAAGTTTTCTTGTAAAAGCAAGCATGCTTGGACACAATAAAGAAGTAGTTCCTTCATCTGCAAGGCGGTCATGGTGCCGGTTTATGAGCTGCCCGTAGCTCAACCGGATAGAGCACCAGCCTTCTAAGCTGGGGGTTACAGGTTCGATTCCTGTCGGGCAGGCCAAGTTTCCAGTTTCAACGGTGGATGTAGCTCAGTTGGTAGAGCCCCGGATTGTGATTCCGGTTGTCGTGGGTTCGAGCCCCATCATTCACCCCAAACAATCAAAGGCTTGCAGAAATGCAGGCCTTTTTCACATCTAGCCATTTCTTATAAGTAGCCAGTTTTCAACCGGATTTATTCAATAACATGAGTATAAAATTTGGTTGGTCATTCCAAAAGCTACGAATGTAAATTCTGCAGAATCACCAGGCATCACCGCTTAGCTGACATAAAAACGACACCGCCATAGCCCCCCCTGTTAACCATACCGCCAGTTTGATTTGCCCTTGGTATCAAACAATGAATTACCTTCCAACGCCACCTTAAAAACTTTGCAAATAATTCAGGTCGGCTATAACGTTAGTGCGTTACCGTACAGAACATTCAGTTAATCCCAAATAATATCCTACCTGTTACCTGCATATCAGTAGTTTTTTAAAGAGCGACAATTTAAGTTTCCAAGGAGCACCCATGAGTCATTCATCCGATTTATTAGAGCAACCGGGCGTCATCGCCGCCGGTCTTTATTCTCGCAAATATTTATTGCGAGAAATGGAGGGGCCATTTTCGTCCGATGAGGGCAGCAAAATAGCAGCCTTGTGCTCGGTAACTACGCAAATCATGGAAAAACAAGGATTACTGCTTAGCCGCATATCAGGCAAACACGACTGGGAAAATTACATAGGCTGGATAATGTGGGGAAACGAAATCAGCGTAGTCACCGTTGGTGAAAGCATGTGCGTAGTAAAAAATCAAAATACTTCATTCAACAAGCTTGTTTCGGTCATGAAAGAAGCGCTTGATACTGTAGAAGTCAGACAAAAATAGGAGTGTCATTATGCCAACACTAGATCAACTCATGTCTATAGCCGGAGTACAAGGAGCCATTGAGTTCACTGATAAGGGTGAGCTGGGCGACATGCGTGGGACGCTGGAACGCAGTTTTGCCGAGACTGCCGCTCAAATGTGCGCCGCGAACATGGCGATTTACAGGATGCAGGCTACTGGTTGGTTCAAGCAAACAGGCCAGCAAGGCTTTTTGCCCGAGCGAGGTTTTGCCTTTATGGGTCTGGATCACGTAATGATGAGTGTGGCCAATAAAGCAGTTATCGGACAAAGCATCGATTTTGATTACGATCAGGCTTTCCGTCTCTTCAACGCCCATGTAGAGGGCTAAACCATGACACAATTGGAGGCTGTAAATCAGATTGTGTAAATACCAATTTCTAACTACCCTTAACGGGGTAAATTAAAGGATGGGTATAGCAATGGATTTAACGCAAATAAAAGCCTTAACGGCAGAATTGTCCAAGCACGTCAAAACCGAGCAAGACCTGAGCACGGTGATGCAACAGCTGCTCAAGACAGCCATAGAAACGACTTTAAGTGCCGAATTAAGCGAGCATCTAGGTTATGACAAACACCAACCCAAGCCCACAGGCAATGCGCGTAATGGTTACTCCCCCAAGACCTTAAAAAGCCAATATGGCGAAGTCGAGATTGCTACCCCGCGTGATCGTGAAGGTAGCTTTGAACCTCAGCTTGTCAAGAAGCAACAAACCCGCCTCACCCAGATGGATGATCAGATACTCAGCCTCTACGCCAAAGGCATGACCACACGGGAAATTGCTGACACCTTCAAGGAAATGTACGACGCTGATGTTTCACCTGTCCTCATTTCCAAGGTCACTGATGCGGTCAAGGAGCGGGTTATTGAGTGGCAGAGCCGCCCGCTGGATGCAATCTACCCCATCGTCTATCTGGACTGCATCGTCACCAAGGTACGCCAGGATAACAGTGTCATCAACAAAGCCATCTTTCTGGCGCTAGGCATCAATCTGGAAGGGCACAAGGAATTATTGGGTATGTGGATCGCTGAGAATGAAGGTGCCAAGTTCTGGCTAGGCGTGCTGACCGAATTGCAGAACCGTGGCGTGCAGGACATCCTGATCGCCTGCGTAGATGGCTTAAAAGGCTTTCCAGATGCCATCAATAGCGTATTTCCACAAACGCAGATCCCGCTCTGCATTGTGCATATGGTACGTAACTCACTCAAGTATGTTTCATGGAAAGATTACAAGGCGGTCACCACAGACTTGAAGACGGTTTACCAGGCCAGCACCGAAGAACTTGGGCTGCAAGCACTGGATAAATTTGCCGAACAATGGGATGAGCAGTACCCGCAAATCAGCAAATCATGGCGTAGCCACTGGCACAACCTCAACACTTTCTTTGCCTATCCGAATGACATACGCAAGGCAATTTATACCACCAATGCCATTGAGTCACTCAACAGCGTGATTCGCCATGCCATTAAAAAGCGTAAGGTATTCCCCACTGATGACTCGGTGCGGAAAGTGATTTATTTAGCCATCCAGGCTGCCGCTAAAAAATGGACCATGCCCATACAAAATTGGCGTCATGCCATGACTCGGTTTATGATTGCTTTTGAAGACCGCCTGAAAGGGCATATTTAAAAACGGTGTTTACACAGAGTTATTTACAGCCTCGATATTTACCGATATGGCTGCTACGTTCTGTTTCGCCAATAATCGCATCAGTTACTTAAACTCTGATCTTCTAACGGCCCTCTCGGAACAAACCGGCTGGGCGCCGCGCGGCTGGATGATGATCGGCGGCGATCTTACTATCTGCACAATCGCGAATGTCGCATGCTTCATCAAAAACGATAATGCCGCTTTAAATAAAACCATTAATACGTTATACACATTATCAGAATGAACCTGAACTTTTCAGAAGCCGTCGGCTGTCTGATGTTATCGCCTTAATTATATTTATTTCGATTTTCAGGCAACAGTTCCCCAACCCCCACTGTAGGGGTGACGCGCGGATGGATGCTGACAAGGCTGAGTGGTGTCAAACAGCACGCAAATTTTCCACTTTATGACAGAATCAGCGTGCTGTAAAAACTCAGAGAATGCTTACGTTGTAAGCAATTTTTTGAAATTTACCACTGTAAAACACGTACTGATTCATGGAAACAATTAGACGCTGATGGACAAAACAGGCCGCTTAAATTACTTAAAATCACCATCCTGCAACGAAATTCATTTTAAACAAGCAATAAAAAACCCCCGGAGCGTAAGCTACGGGGGTTTTTAGAATGGGGTGTCTGACGATGACCTACTTTCACAT
>NZ_BHGL01000001.1 GCF_003864975.1 Sulfuriferula thiophila | reverse complement strand
ATCTCAAAACCGCTGCTGTAAATACCCACACTTATCGATTGTTTAGTTGTTAAAGAGCGATGTTGCTTGGTTGCGGGGGCAGGATTTGAACCTACGACCTTCGGGTTATGAGCCCGACGAGCTGCCAGACTGCTCCACCCCGCGTCCGAATGTTTCTTTATCTTCGCCGCGCTGTGTGCGCCGCGTCGAGAGGTGAGACTATAGCAAAGCCTATCTATGCCCGTCAACACTTTATTTAATTTTTTGCTTGGCGGCCTTATAACTTTCCTGCGAGAATAAGCTTAAGCAACTGAGTTTTATAGCATTTTGCTTTATACATCTACCCATCACTTTTTTAGCCTTATCAAACCAGACAATGACCATGGTTACTACATTCAGCATTTCCCGCCTGCCACGCATTGAGTTTGGCTCCGGCAAGTTCGCCCTGCTTCCTAAAATTGCCAGTCTTTATGGCAAATATGCTCTTATTATTACTGGCGCGTCTTCGTTTCAGTCCTCCAGTTACTGGAACCAGCTTACCAGCGAGCTTTCCGCCATTGGCATAGACTATAGAAGCATTCGCGTAACAGGCGAGCCCACTCCGCAATTTATTGACGAGTCCATATCTCAGCTTCGAGGAACTGAGATTGATGTCGTAATCGGCATTGGGGGTGGCAGCGCACTCGACGCAGCCAAAGCTATCGCCGGCTTGCTCAATGCCGGGCACTCTGTAATGGACTATTTAGAAGGGGTTGGTCCGGAGTTGAATTATCTTGGACCATCCGTGCCGTTTATCGCTGTACCCACTAGCGCGGGCACTGGGTCTGAAGCCACCAAAAATGCAGTGTTAAGTACTCACGGCATTAACGGGTTCAAAAAATCGTTTCGCAACGAGCAGCTTGTGGCTGAATACGCCATCATTGATCCCGATCTGCTTGATACGTGCACACCCGAAATGATCGCCGCTAACGGCATGGATGCGTTCACACAGCTACTGGAATCCTTCGTATCTTCTAAAGCCAATGCTTTTACTGACGCATTAGCCTTGAGCGGCCTGGAAGCCGCGAACGAAGGATTGCTTAACTGGTACCTTGGCCAAAACGGCCACCCCGACGCCCCTGCACTGATGGCATATGCCGCACTGTTATCGGGCATTACGCTTGCCCAGGTCGGCCTGGGCTCTGTCCACGGCCTAGCATCACCGCTTGGGGCATTTTTCCCGATTCCTCACGGCGTGGTTTGCGGCACGCTCGTCGCAACAGCGACCGAGATCAATATTAGGGCCCTGTTAATTCGCGATCCCCAACATGGCGCTTTAAAGAAATATGCCGATGCTGGTCGGCTCATAGCAAAAAATCAGGGATTAGATGACCAGACTGCGCGGCAGACATTAGTAGGTATTTTAGAAAACTGGACAGAGCACATGCTACTGCCCAGACTATCCAGTTATGGCGTGACCACTGCCGATATTCCACGCATCGTTGCCAATAGCCGTGGTAGCAGCATGAAAACCAACCCCATCACCTTGACCGATGATGAGGTGGCCGAGATTATACAGCGACGGCTGTAACCGCTTGCCCAACTTCTTTACGATAGCGGTTCAAATCTTTGGTGCTCTCAAAGTTACGACCAAACAGATTGGATAGTTTGGTCAGTATGGTATTCACCACCTTCGCTTCCCATGGCGCATCAAAGCGAATCTGCTCATCCAGCCAATGTTCCAGCCATGCCGGATCAGGCAGACGGCTTTGCACGGTGTCATTTGGGAACAACGACTGGCTAACGTGCAAGTTGGTCGGATGCAGCGCTTTCGCACTACGTGACGAACTGGTCATCAGCACACCCACTTTAGAAAAAGCGGCCCGCGCTTCATCGCCCAGCCGTTCAATTGCCTGCTGCATATAACGGAAATATATACCGCCATGACGCGCTTCATCACCTGACAGCAAACCATAAATATGTTTGATCACTGGCTCTGTATGCCATTGACCGGCACAGCGATACCACTGGGTCAGGCGGATTTCGCCACAGAAATGCAGCATCAAGGTTTCCATCGGCGGCGCCGGATCAAACTCGAAACGCACTTCATGCAACTCAGCTTCTGTTGGCACCATATCTGGACGAAAACGCCGTAAATACTCCATCAACACCAGCGCATGCTTCTGCTCTTCATAAAACCAGACGGACATAAACGCAGAAAAATCACTATCGTGCTGGAAATCGCGCAGAAACATTTCTGTCGCAGGCAAAGCTGACCATTCCGTGATCGCATTCATTTTAATTGTTGCCGCCTGCTCGTCAGTCAACATATCAGCCTGAAAACTATCCCACGGCACATCTTGCGCCATATTCCAACGTACTCGCTCCAAACTCGCAAAAGCATCAGGATAAATCATGCACACCCTCACAATCATTCAACATTTTAAGTATGGTATCTGAGTTTTAATACTGCAATATTACAAATCAGCGAAAAGTCAGACAATTCAGTTTAGCCCAAAGCAAAGCCTTCTGCATAGCAGCATCACAGAACGATATCAGCAGAAACATCAGAAATGGCGGTTAACGCAAATAACAGGCAAAAAAAACCCGGGTAATCATACCCGGGTTTAAAAATCCTCTTATGAAGGAGGATGGAGGAGACAACACTGAAGCTCTTGGGGAAAGAGCTGAAGAATCAGCGTTATTAGAATTTTCTAATATTATAACTTTCTTGTCAACTACTTTTTTACGGTCTTGCATAATGACCTATTACAAACCCAGAGTTGTTGCTGAAACCGGCTGTTCTGCCGCATCGAACATAAGCGCGAATCGCCCTGCAAACAAGCGACACCGCGCAGGATCACGATGCGTCAATATTGATTTGGCATGTTCATGCTGTGGACGATATAGACACACACCTGCATCGCTATATATAAAGGCATCCGTTTCCCGCGTTTCTGCGACCTGCCGAATTTGAATCTGGTGCGAAAAATCGCGCATCAGTCTTTGCATGCGCGCCGCCCGTTGCTGCAAGTATTGAACATCCCGCAGCACTATCCACAATCGACTGACAGCCCCGCGTGCCAAATAATTACGCAACAGTTCGTAACGCGCCAGATCATCAAATGCAATATCGAAAAGATCGGTATCGAATACGTGCAAATCTCTCTGAGCCGATGCTATAACTACATCCACCGCTAGCCGGTATTCACTTAATGTAGCAAACACCTGATAATCATGGTCTGTATCAAATACATCTGCCATGACATTAGCCTCCTATAATGAGGTAACCATCCACATAAGCGTCGTACAACCATTCCATCAACACATCATCAGCCATACTTGTATTAATCTGACGCGTATCCGCCAATGCCTGCAATGCATCACGGCATCCGGCCAAAGTTACCGGCTCGCCATTCAAATAATATTGATCAGCATGAAATAGCATGCGCGACTGCGGCGCCAGACGCACGCCTTTTTTATTTGCCTGAGCCGCAAATTTCTCAAAGCCAAGGGCACGCTGCGGCGGCTGAAAATATACATGCGGTTTAGGTTCGGTCAAATAACGCCCCAGGAAATCTGCCACATCTGCACGCCCCCACTGAACCTGCGCAATCATGGCTGCCATTTGATCAACCATAGCCGCACCTATTTCTGCCGGATGTACTTGCAATGCGAGATCAGGGTCCTGGTAACGCCCCTCTAATTCAATCTTGTCCTGCATATAAACCAGAAACTGCGTTGCGATTTCCTGCGTAGTCGGCGCACGGAAGCCTATCGAATACGTCATGCACTCATCCAGGGCGACACCGTCATGCGCGTAACGTGGCGGCAAATACAGCATATCACCAGGCCCCAATACCCACTCCTGCTCAGCTTCAAAATTCTGCAATATCCGCAATGGCGCGCCATCAATCAGCGTCAGGTCGTCCTGCGCACTGATCTGCCAGCGCCTATGCCCGTGACCTTGCAGCAGAAACACATCATAGGAATCGAAATGCGGGCCGACACCGCCACCAGGGACAGCATAGCTCACCATCAAATCGTCCAGCCGCGCATGGGGAATGAAATCAAACTGCTGCAACAAGGCTTCACCTGACGGTAAATAATGATTCAACTCCTGGACTAGCAAGGTCCACACCGCACCTCCGCGCTTAGCCTTGAAGTCACTTTCGTCAAACGGGCCATGCTGCAAATCCCAGCCTTTGGTCTTTTGCCGCACCAGACGCGCTTCAACATCCTCATTGCCGGCCAGCTCAAACAACGCAGCCGGATCGATCAGGCCAGTAAATTCAGGGATAGCATTACGCACCAGCAAAGGTTGTTTTTGCCAATAATCCCGCAGAAATTCGTCGCGGCTGATGCCGCCAAGTAATTGTTTATTCATAGGCATGAATTATAATCCCGAAATGCGTTAGAATATCCGCATAAAATTTATCCGCCCCATTGAGGAAACATTATGCAAATCGCAAAAAACACCATTGTTACCATCACCTACGAACTGAGCAATTTAGCAGGTGAAATCCTGGAAAACGGCAGCGAAGCTGTCAGCTATTTGCACGGCGGTTATGACGGCATCTTCCCTACCGTTGAAGAAGCACTGGAAGGCAAGAATGTCGGCGATGACATCGAAGTCACGCTGGAGCCAGAATATGCATTTGGTGAATACGAAGCTGAACTTATCCGCGCTGAGCCACGTCACTTATTCCCTGCTGAAGCGTCCGTCGGCATGCAGTTTGAAGGCGCCGCTGAAGGCACTGACGAATTTATGCTCTACACCGTGACTGAAATTACTGAAGATACCGTTATGGTTGACGGTAATCACCCATTGGCTGGACAGACCCTGAAATTCAAGTGCCACGTTACCGATGTGCGCCCAGCAACCGAAGAGGAAATCACCCACGGCCATGCTCATGGCGACCACGGCCATCATCATTAAAACTGCACGGCGGCAAATTCTTTGCCGCCTATCTGTTGTATTATTTTCCGAATCCACTACCATACCGTTTTGTAACGGCCCAAGCTGCCCATGAAAACCACCTTTCTGGACTTTGAACAGCCCATTGCAGAGTTAGAAGCCAAAATTGAAGAACTCCGTTGCGTGCAAGATGATTCCACGCTGGATATTTCAAAAGAGCTGATCCTATTAGAAAAAAAGAGTGCGAAGCTGACTCAGGATATATACGCCAAACTCACTCCATGGCAAATTTCACAAGTTGCCCGACACCCGCAACGCCCATATAGCCTGGACTATATCGGAGCACTATTTTCCGATTTTGAAGAACTGCACGGCGACCGCGCCTTCGGTGACGACCACGCCATTGTTGGGGGCATTGCCCGTTTCAACGACCAAAGCGTCATGATCATCGGCCATCAGAAAGGCCGCGACACCAAAGAAAAAATCTATCGCAACTTTGGCATGCCGCGTCCGGAAGGCTATCGTAAAGCATTACGCTTAATGCGTCTGGCCGAAAAATTCGGCATTCCGGTCATGACCTTTATCGACACGCCAGGCGCTTACCCTGGCATTGGTGCAGAAGAACGCGGCCAATCCGAAGCAATTGCGCGCAACTTATACGTTATGGCTGAGTTACGCACGCCGATTATTTGCACAGTCATCGGCGAAGGCGGCTCTGGCGGTGCGTTAGCTATTGGTATCGGTGATCAGACCATGATGCTGCAATATTCAACTTACTCTGTCATTTCACCGGAAGGTTGTGCTTCTATCTTGTGGAAAAGTGCAGAGAACGCGCCAATTGCTGCAGAAACACTGGGCATCACGGCTCCGCGTTTGAAATCATTCGGTCTGATAGACCGCATCATTCCAGAACCAACCGGAGGATCGCATCGCGACCCTGCTACCATGATGCACGCCATGAAAACGGCTCTGGAAGAATCCCTTGCTGATCTTCAAAAACAGCCTATCGACACCCTGCTCAAAACTCGCTATCAGCGCCTCATGAGCTATGGACGTTACAAAGACACACCTGCCAAATAAGTTATACACTTCATTTCGGGCGCACGTGATCAATCACGTCGCGCCCGAAAGCCGATTGTGTATTGCCTTGAGTGGCGGCGTAGATTCTGTCGTACTCCTGCATCTGTTTACCCTGCTACGAGCAGAATATCCGTTGGCACTTTCCGCCATACATGTTCACCATGGCATCAGTCCAAATGCTGATCACTGGGCACACACGTGCCAACAGCTCTGCACGAAGCTGAACATTCCATTACATATCAGCAGAATCTCTCTGCAACACCGCGCCGAACTCGGCCTGGAAGCCGCTGCACGCCACGCTCGCTATGCCGAATTCCAGCATCAGGATGCCGAATACATTGCCCTGGCCCATCACCGTGATGATCAGGCCGAAACTTTTATGCTACAACTGTTGCGCGGTGCCGGTGCCAAAGGCTTGGCGGGCATGCCGGTATTACGCCAGCAGCCGGGCCACCCCTTATATTTACGCCCGCTACTGGACAGTGACCGCAGCGCCATACTGGATTGGGCCAAGCAATACGAGCTGCACTGGATAGAAGACGAAAGCAATCAGGACACGCGTTACGCCCGCAACTTCCTGCGTCACGACATTCTGCCTCTGCTCAACCAGCGATATCCAGCCTGGCGCGCTACGATTGCACGCAGTGCACACAATCTGGCCGAAGCAGATCAACTACTGGATGAACTCGCGCAACTGGATGCTGCCCAGGCCATTCACAACCAAGGCATCAATTGCCAGTATCTGGCCAGCCTCACTCCGGCACGCGCACGTAACCTGTTGCGCCATTTCCTGGCTACACATGCTCTTGGAATGCCCAGCCAGACCCGCTTAGCGGAGATGCTCGAACAACTCATGCATGCTGATGCTGACAGCAGCATTACTATCAGCCATGACGGCCATACCTTGCATCGCTTCAAGCACTACGCCTACCTGGTCAAACAACTACCCCCACCGACCCACAATTGCCGCTGGCACTGGCAAGGCGAAGCACAACTTACGCTGACCGAACTGGGCGGCATCCTCACTTTCCAGCATGAGCGGGCTAATGGGCTGGATATGAACAAACTGCACGACATCAATATCCGCCTGCGTCAAGGTGGCGAAACATTCCGCCCGGATTGCCAGCGCCCCAATCGTCGTCTCAAAATACTGCTGCAAGAAGCCGGTATTCCGCCGTGGCTACGTGATCGCACCCCCCTGATTTACAGTGGCGACACCCTCATTCATGTGCCCGGCATCGGTAGCGCATGTGACTGGCAAGCCAAACCCGGCGAAGAAGCATTGCAGATTAACTGGTTAACCGACACCTGAGCACCGGCCAAAAAAAAAGCACAACCGCAGTTGTGCTTTTTTGATGAAACGACCTGATTACATACCGGCGTGGTATGACAACACAACCTCAACTTCATTTTTAGAACCCAGGATCACTGGTACGCGCTGATGCAAACCTTCTGGCTGCACATCCAGGATACGCTGACGACCTGTGCTGGACAAACCGCCCGCCTGTTCAACGATAAAGCTCATAGGGTTAGCTTCGTACATCAAACGCAATTTACCGGCTTTAGCAGGGTCTTTTGTATCTTTAGGATACATGAAGATACCGCCACGAATAATAATGCGATGCACTTCTGCCACCATGGAAGCCACCCAGCGCATATTGAAATCACGACCGCGCGGACCGGTTTTACCGGCAACGCATTCGCTGACATAACGCTGAACTGGCGCTTCCCAGAAACGCTGGTTAGAAGCATTAATCGCGAACTCTTTGGTATCAACTGGAATCATCATGCCCGGATGGGTCAAAACGAATTCACCGATATCGCTATCCAGAGTAAAGCCATTCACACCGTGACCAGTGGTAATCACCAGCATGGTAGAAGAACCATACAATGCATAACCCGCAGCAACCTGCTTGGTACCAGGCTGGAGGAAGTCAGCGGCAACCGGGTTGGCTGCACTGCCTTCATAATGCAATATGGAGAAAATCGTACCCACGGAGATATTCACGTCAACGTTAGATGAGCCATCCAGCGGATCGAATACCAGCAGATATTTACCATGCGCGTATTGCGCAGGAATGTCATACACGTCATCCATTTCTTCAGACGCCATACCTGCCAACTGACCACCGCGCTCGGTAGTTTGTATGAAAATCTCGTTGGTGATCACGTCCAGCTTCTTCTGGGTTTCGCCCTGGATATTTTCAGAATCCAGACTGCCCATCACACCTGACAATGCGCCTTTATTGACCGCATTGGAGATCACTTTACACGCAGTAGCCACTTGCCCCATCAGAGCAAGCAGGTCGGTATTGTTGGTGTTGTTCGCACGCTGTTCATCAGCGAGGAATTGCGCAATGGTTGTGCCAATTTGCATGGGTTTAGCCTTTATAAGATGAAATAAATGAATAAATTATAGCATGACGTTGATATAACTATGAATTGCAGCGGCTATTCTTTCGTACTCAACTGATCACCGGGTGCAAATGTCCAGGTCCGCGTAATGACCACCACATCGGCTTTCTTGCGTACATCTTCCGGGAATGGCGAATATGGCGCAGCCTGACGCACGATAGCAACGGCGGCTGCATCCAGCACCTTGTAGCCGGAAGACCGACTCACCTCGACATCCTCCAGACTGCCGTCCGCCTTGATCGATACCGTGAGTTGCAGCTTGCCATATATTTTCTGCTGGCGCGCCGCATCGGGGTAATTTTGGTTGCCCACCCGTTCAACCTTGATGCGCCAGTCTTCTATATAACGCGCAAACACGTACTCCTGCGCGCTGGCGCCGATAAACACTTTACGCGGTCGCTTCTGATAAGCATCATATTCCTGGGAAATCTGCGCCTCCAGCTTCGCCATCTCCAGGCTACGCTCTAACAGGCTCCCGGTAGTCGATTTAACCAGCGATGTTTTTTCCGGGCTATCCGGATGCGGCTGGCCATTAGCGAGACTGTAATTCGACTTGAGTTGCGTCATGATCTTGCGGCTTTCTTCCTCAAGCTGCTTCACATGCTGTTGCGCAGCCTCAGCTTCAGACTGCCGCTGATCATGTGACATAGCCGGCAAGGGGCTCTTGGCACGGCGATCCGCATCGGTGTTGCCGCCACCATCCAGGTTGCTCTGCGCCAAAGCATCAGCTTTATGTGGCCGGGTAGCCGATTTGCTGTTTACCAGCACCACTTCCAGCGGCGGTGTGAACATGCTCTGTTCACTCACGACCGGCATTCTGAAGTTCAAACTCAATGCAGCCGCATGCAAAAAAAACGACACCAGCAACGCCACCATAAAGGCCACGGGCAAGTGCAGTTTTTCCGCCAGATCATAAAATGGTTTGAGCGCATTCATGCGTTTTATTTTAACTCGGATTCATCACCTGAGGGTGCCGTATCATCTTCCAGCAGCAATTTACTCTGGAAGCTGCACATCAGTTCAACATCCAGCAGATCAATCTCATCCACTCCCAGTATCACCTGACTGCCCACCGCGAGTTCAGGCAAGGACGGCACGCGCGTAACAAACGGCAAGCCTTCCAGCCGCACCAGATTCTCCTTGATCACGCTGGCGTTAATACTGCTGACGTTTTCCTGCTGCAACCAGCGTAAGCACCAGTAACGCTCCATTTTGCGCTGGAATTCGTTATAGGCATCGTATGCCAGCTCAAAATCGCGTAATACGGTATACAGCGTATCGGATTTGGGCGGATACGGCGGCGCTTCTTCTGTGGCGAGCGCAATCAACTGGCGCTGATTGATCATATCCACATAGCGCCGCAACGGCGAACTGGACCAGGTATATTGCGCCACACCCAGGCCAACGTGCGGCGCAGGCTTGGTGCTCATTTTCACCTTGCCGTTCTGCTGCGTACGGTACAACGCCATGGTATTGGTATCTGCCAGCCACTTGCCCCATTCCGCATTCACGTAAATCATCAGTTCCGACACGACCCGATCAATCGGATTGCCACGCAAACGGTCAGTGATGGTAACGCGATCGTTTTCCACCTTGAAATTGTAATCGACCCGTTGCGGCAATTTGGGATCCGGGGTTTTCCCGCGCGCTGCCTCCAGCGCACCGGACAGGTGCCACAACATCGTCAGCTCGGTCTGATGCGGATACTCCGCACAACCGCTCGTTAAATTCACATGATTGAAATCAATTTCCAGCAATTCATGACGCAGGTTAGCCGTAATATGCACCTGCTCCAGACGAGTGACATGACTCACTACCTGCCAGGTCTCATCGGTAACTTCGATATACATGGACAAAGCAGGCGCAGACCGACCCTCGCTCAAGGTGTAATCGGCAATCGCCTCATCCGGTAGCATGGTGATTTTTCCGCCCGGGTAGTACACCGTGGACAAGCGCTGCGCCGCAATCTGATCCCAGCCCGATGCCGGTGTAATACCCAATGCCGGCGCGGCAATATGCACGCCCACTTGCCAGTTGCCATTCGCCAGCCTAATTACGGAAAAAGCATCATCAATTTCTGTGGTGGTAGCATCATCAATACTGAACGCACTGACTGCCGCCGCAGGCAATTCCGGTATCGCCGGCAAGGCCTCAACCTCGGGGAAACCGGTACCGCGGGAGAAATGTTCGCGTAAAAACAACTGCATGTGGTAATCGTGGCTGGAAGCAATCGCACCGCACCGATCCAGTAGTTTTAACGGCAGCAATCCGGTTTGTTTACAGGCTGCATCCACCGCCTTCCACATCACCTGATTCTTATCCGGCGCATAGAGCAACTGGGTAACGTGCTCACTGAACTCATGCGGCAATTTGAATGCAGTTAATTCTGCGACATAGGCCGCCAATTGCTCGGCTTCACGCAGCTTGCGTTCAACTCCCGCTTTTGCAGCCGCCAGTGATTCCGCCGGTGCGGCTTTATAGCGTCCGCGCCCCTTTTTGTAGAAATGCATAGGCGATGCATGCAACTGCATCAGAATGCCGGCTGACTCGATCGCGGTCGGCACATGCCCAAAATATTCGGTGGCCAGGTCTATAAAACCGAATTCATCCTGGCTGGCAACTTCCCACAGAAAATCCGCATCCGCCTCATCACGCACATGCTGAGCGGCTTCCATGAATTCGGCAGGCGCCGGGGCTGCAAAACGCATCATTACGTTAATAATTTTAATTTTGACACGCTTGCCATGCTGGGTATCGACTTGTAACGATGTTTCGTTATCAGTGATGATGGTACCGGCCTTGAAATGGCCATCTTCTTCGTAGAGTAAATACATGTTGAGTAACCGCGTCAGCGCGCAAAAACGATGCGGCTAGAATGACAGAATAGTTGGAATATATTGCGTAAAAGACCGGAAACCGTGATCTCCACCGGGTTCCACTATTTGACGACTATCGGCATAATAAGCAACCGCATCACGATAGTCCAACACTTCATCCCCAGTTTCGACCATTAACAGCAAATTTTGTGGATGCTGCACCCGCGGCAAATCCAGAGCCGCAAGCTCATCCAGGTGTTGCTGCGTAAATTGATAAATTTCGCCGCTACTGTAGTTTTTTTGTTCGCCCAACTCACCGGCCAGCAGCAAATGTGCATGGACAGCGGGATTAACCAGCACCGCCTTAATCCCGAACCGTTCTGCCAGCCAGGTAGCATAAAACCCACCCAGCGAACTGCCGACCAACTTCACATCATTATGCTTTTGAATCAACTCGGTAAGCACAGCAATAGCCTGCGCGGGACGATGCGGCAAGTCCGGGCACAAATATTCTTGCGGTTGACCTATGCTGGCAAAATGCGCCTGCAATTGACGCGCCTTGCTGGAAGCACTGCCGCTGTTAAAGCCGTGTACATAAATTAACATACCGCTCAATTACTCGAAATTTGATCCAGACGCATCGCAACTTTATTGTCCGTACGTTGTTCCAGCCATTGCTTGATGCGTTTGGCATCATTAATCCGGCCATATTTTCCATACGCATCCAGCAGCACAATGATCACTGGCTTTTGCGCAATCTTTGCCTGCATCACCAGACAGTGTCCAGCCTCATTGATAAATCCGGTTTTGGATAAACCTATATCCCAATTTTCATCGCGCACCAGTTGATTGGTATTATGAAATGCAACCCGGCGCTCGACACTGCGCCAGCTTTCCTTATGCTTGTGCCGCACGCGTATCATGCCGGTGCTGGTAATTTCATAAGCGCCTGTAGTCGTGATTTCATGGATGACTGGATAGCGTACAGCCGCCTGGACCATTTTCCCCAGATCCGCTGCTGTTGACTGGTTGTTGCTGGACAAACCGCTTGAATCCTCAAAAGTGGTATGCGCCATGCCCAGACTCCGCGCTTTACGATTCATCGCTGCGATAAACTTCTCGCGTCCACCTGGATAATTACGTGCCAGTGCCGAAGCAGCGCGATTTTCTGAAGCAATCAATGCCAGATGCATTAATTCGCTGCGACTTAACCGGGTACCTACCGGCAATCGTGAACTGGTATGACGCAGCATATCGACATCTGCCTGAGTAATTTCCAGCATCTCATTCATATCCAGATGCGCATCCAGCACCACCATCGCCGTCATTAATTTGCTAATTGATGCGATAGGCGTTTCCATATCTACATTTTTTTGATATAAAGGCTGACCATCGCTCTGATTCAATACCAATACCGATAACGCGCTCAAATGAGGCTGATCAGCGCTATCCGGCACACTATACTCGACCAGTTGCGTGGCATGATGACGGCCTTGTGCCGCATTTGCGTCCAGCGCCAGCAAAGATGCCAGCGCTGTAAACAACAGGGTGTAGCGAGATGAGATATTCATGGGAATTTACCTTGAGCGTAGCACTAGTCGAAATATAGCAAAAAAATAACAAGTTGGCGCGATTAGTTAAGAAAGTTGTTAACTTATTTACGCATACGCGTACAACCATACTATTAACGGTAGACAGCTTTGAAGATTTATAGTTTGTTATTAATTATCGCAGGCATATTATTTATGCTGCGATCCAGCAGTTACGCCCGCGTATTACTCAAAGACGAACACACCCGTAATCTGGCTGGATGGCGCCTGCTGTTCGGTTTCGTCATCCTGTTTGTATTAGGTTATATCGGTTACGGCCTGACATTATTGACCCGCCCTGCCGCACTGGCGGATATCGTCGTATCCGGCGTATTTTTTAGCGGTGGGCTATTTGTACTGGTTACCATGCACGTCAGCGTACAAACCCTGCACTATGTACGCGAAATCATGAAACGCGAGCGCCACGGCTGGCTACATGACAGCCTGACCAATTTGCCCAATCGCCGCCTGCTGATGGAACGCATAGAACAGGCCATCACCATAGGCAACCTCACGAAAAAACCCATCGCCATCATGATCATGGACCTTAACCGGTTCAAGGAAGTCAATGACACGCTCGGTCATCACTATGGCGATGAACTGCTCATCGCCTTAGCACAACGTTTGCATGGCATAGCGTCGGTAACCTGCATGGTGGCGCGCATGGGGGGTGATGAATTCGGCTTCGCACTGGAAGCCACCAACAAGAAAGAAGCGGTAAGTTTTTCCAAACACGTGCTGGCCATCGTCGACGAACCGTTTGTTATTGACGGCCACAAACTCAGCATCGGCGGCAGCATCGGCATCGCCATGTACCCTGAGCACGGCGATGTCACACAGCAATTACTGCAACACGCGGACGTGGCCATGTATGCTGCCAAACGTAGCGGCAATGGCTATGTGATGTACGCCGCCGGGATTAATGAATCCAGTTTGAGCAACCTCAACCTGATCGCCACACTCAAGCACCCTGACCTCAAGGACCAGTTAAGCATCTGCTACCAGCCCAAAATCAATCTCAAAGACGGCACCGCATGTGGGCTGGAAGCGCTGGTACGCTGGAACCACCCGGTTTTGGGTAGCGTCTCTCCGGAACAGTTCATTCCGATTGCAGAACGTATCGGCGTAATGAAGCAGATTACCTTTACCGTGCTGCACGCAGTATTGGCACAACTGGAAGAATGGCACGCACTGGGCTTGAACATTAAAGTTGCGGTCAACCTGTCCATGCGCAACTTGAGTGACGAAAGCCTGCCGGACGACATTGCCCGCGCCCTGACATCCTACAATATCCCGCCATCCAGCCTGATTCTGGAAGTCACGGAAAGCAGCATGATGATCAACCCGGAACTGGCGAATGCCACACTCACTACCCTGAGCGAACTGGGAGTGCAATGCTCCATTGATGACTTTGGGACGGGCTATTCATCCCTGGCTTATTTAAAAAGCCTGCCTGCTGCCGAAATCAAAATCGACAAATCATTTGTTACCAACATGACCACCGATGACAACGATGCCATCATCGTCCATGCCACCATCGTCATGGCACATAACATGGGTTATCGGGTAGTGGCTGAAGGAGTAGAAACTGCTGAAGTACTCGAATTACTGCAAATCCTGGGTTGCGATGTCGTGCAAGGCTATTATTTCAGCAAACCCATACCTGCCGATGCCGTACCGGAATGGATAGTCTGGCACAACAAGCAAAGTCAGCGCTATGTGAGCAGCCGACTGGCGTTACGTTAAGCAGCTTCACTCGCGCTAAGCAAAGCCATCTGTGCAGCATTCAGATAGCACCACTCACCCTCTTTCAGCGCCAGCGCATCCAGTGTCAGCCCACCTATCGCCGCCCGTTGCAATGCATCGCAGTGATTACCTGCCGCCGCCAGCATACGTTTGACCTGATGATACTTGCCCTGCTCCAGCACAATCTCCAACTGATGTTCGTCGATTTTTCGGCAGCTTACCGCTCGCAGTGGCTCCGGTTCATCATGCAGCTTCACCCCACCCAGCATCGCCGCAACCAATTCAGTCGTGACTGGCGCATGGGTTGTTGCTACGTAAATTTTTGGAATATGCCGCCGCGGTGACGATTGGGCGTGTATGAAAGCCCCGTCATCCGACATCAACAGCAAACCTGTGGTGTCGTGATCAAGACGCCCTACCGGTTGCACATCACGCCAGGAAAACTGCTCAGGCAGCAAAGTCAGAACGCCGGGATGGTGGCTGGGCTTGCGGGAGCATTCGAAATTGGCCGGTTTATTTAAAGCAACGTACAGGTGTTCACGGTAAGTCCACTCAGCGTCGAATAAAGTAAACTGCAAGCCATCAGCCGCAATCTTGCTACGATAATCTGTCACCACCTCACCCGCGATGCTGACAGCGCCTTCCGCGATCAATTCTTGGCAATATTTACGCGTACCAAAACCCTGCGATTGCAGGATGCGATCCAGTGATAATTTTTTCATAGCCGCGACTCTACCAGAAGCCACGCCGGAATTGTCAGCCAGGCTTATAGAAAAGGCTGGTTTAACACACGACAAGTATCAAACTTTAATATAAGTCCAGCCACTTTGCAGCCGGTTCACCACTTCCTCAGTGGCTGTCGGAGCTACCCGGGTATGCGGCAGCAACTTAACATTCGCACCCTCTTTATTCAGCCGCTGCATCGTTTGATTGCATGCCACAAATACCACATTGGGATGCTGATCAACCAAAGCACGCACTCGCGCAGCATACGGCGTCACATCCGTACGCAACAGGTTCAGGCCATAACTGCTGGCAACCACTTCAACCTGCACCGGCTGACCTAATGCGGCCTGATGCTGCGTCAGGAAATCCACATCATCCAGCAGCGTTTTAAATTTGGCCGGATCAGCCGAGTCTACATGCAGCACAATTTTATGCATATCCTCTGTCACCCCGGAAAGACTGACCGGACGCAACGCACCCGCGTCTAGCGGATGAGAGATATCGTGCACCACCTGTGTAACTGGCTGTGGCTGGCTCCAGTCATGCCCCACCCAACCCAGGCTGAGCCCCAGCACCAATACCACCCCTGCCACTAGCGATTGTGGCGCGTGAAATTTCTTCGCCCAATGGCTTTTACTATTCATGCCTGGAAGTTGAGTATAACCATGACGCACCAATTCTTTGAGCGTGCGCAGTTCGCATACCTGTTGTGCTAATTTAGGATCGGACCCAAGCAGGGAAAACAGACCGTCTTTTTCCGGAGTATCCAATTCGTCATCCACAAATGCACTCAGTTGTTCATTTGAAATTTCGGACTTCATTTGACCATCCTTAATACTGCGTTACTTTTAGCGACCGGAGCCAACTCAATCAATGTCTGTTTAAGCGCCTGCCGGCCACGACACAAGCGACTCATTACCGTACCCACAGGTATGGCTAAAATGTCAGCGACCTGGTTGTAACTAAACTCTTCCAGATCCACCAGTGTCAGCACCTGACGCTGCCCCATCGGCAGTAATGCAATCGCCGCCCGCACCCGGTCTACCACCTGACTGCGTGAATTGATATCCTCCGGAGTGTCATCATGCGCATGGAGGTAATCCTCCATCTCCTCTATATCCTGAAAATCCTTCTGGCAACGCAAACAATCACGCCAGCAATTATGCAGGATCTTGAACAACCAGCTATCCAGTTGCGCTGGATCACGCAACTGATGCAAATGTGACAGACCTCGCGTTAGCGCCTCCTGTGCCAGATCATCCGCCAGCGTACGGTCGTGGCACCACGAGTAGGCAACACGATACAGTCGTGTCCGCCTTTCCTTTATCTGGGTGGTAACCCCTGTATTCACACCCATCAAATGCAATAAATTCATTTTATTTATCAACCTGTCTCAATCCATCTTCCATAGAATTATAGACGTACAAACCCTTTAATTTATTCCAATAAAAAATATTTCCATCAATTATGGAATATATATTGAACTAAACTCGTCTTTAACTATAAGGATTAATTTTACACGACTGAAACGTCATGCCGCGGTTGCGACTTATCCAGTTGCAGTTACACCTTCGGGTGCGGCAGAAATCACCCGGCCACAAGCAAAATTGACTAGGGTCTATGTAAAACCTTAATTTTTCCATGCGTTTAACAACACCAGCAATAATTTATACAGGGGAAACACTAATGAAGAGATTCGCACTGCCACTTGCACTCATTTCCGGCTTGGCCATTACTAACGTCAGCCATGCTGCCGACTGGATGTCGGTACAGGGACTGGAGCCTGCCAATGCTGAAGCGTACAAAATCTGGGGCTTCTTGCAACCTACCTATACCTACATCGACTCTAAACCAGTCACAGGATTGGGTGGCTCAATTTCAGGCTATAACGGCCAACAGCAAATTCCTAACCTAGTCGGCCCAGATCTGGAACACACCTCGAACATACAACTGTTCCGCGCTCGCCTCGGTATGCGTGGCAAACTGAAACCGGTGGATGATCGTATCAACTATTTCCTACTGCTGGAAGCCGGTCGTAACGGCGTCACCCGTGACCAGAGCGTGGTACTCAGCGATGCCTCCATGACATTCAGCTACATTCCAGGCATGCACCTGCGGGCCGGTCTGTTCAAACTGCCTACGGGAGAGGAAGCGCTGTCCCCGGTGCACGTCGATTATAACTACATCAACTTCACCAGCGTCACCGATGGCTTGTTGAATGAGCGCGACATGACGGCGAAAGCCGGCACAGCACCCGCCGGACTGGCTATTGGCAATGTGATGGGTAGCTTAAGCGGCTTCCGCGACATCGGCGTAGAGGCATTCAATACCTTCCGCCATAATCGCTGGGAATTTGGTTATGCCGCGATGGTATCCAACGGCAACAATATCAATTTCATCACCGATAACAATCATCACAAGGACTTCACCGGCAGACTGCAGGTTTCCTACATTTTCAACGGTGCTGGTCCTGCACGTCAGGACGTCAATGCCTTCATCTGGCATCAGGAAGGTAAGCGCACTTTCAATGGCTCCGATTACAACCGTATGCGTGAAGGACTGGGCTTTAAATATTTGAAAGACAATTTGCGTTTCTCAGGCGAGGCCATGCGCGGCGCAGGCATGATTTACAATGGGCCTAATCCACCATTCAATGATATTTCTGGCGCCAACACGCCTGCGCCAAATGACACAATAGCCCTGCAGGATTACAACAAAGCGGATGGCTGGTATCTGGAAGGTGGTTACAAATTCCTTCCACAATGGCGCGCCAATCTGAAATATGACGTGTATCATCGTCTGACCAATGCTGAACAAGCAGCGAACCAGCGCAACTTTAAGACTATTACCATTGGTGGTGAGTATTTATTAAGCAAATCCACCCACTTCACCATGACCTACGAAATTCGTAGTGCGGAAGTGGCCAATCCTCTAGCAATCAGTACAACAAACTCAGCTCGTGCAAACGCATTAGCTATTGCTGATAACCTGGGCAATCGTATCAGTCTGCAAATGACACACATATTCTAATCAACTGCAATCCTTGCCCGACAGCACTTGCTGCTGCCGGGCAAATCCTCCAGCATTAAATCAGCACATCCTCAATCGCAAACAAGCGCCGATACTCACGCATCGCATACCTGTCGGTCATGCCCGCAATATAATCCGCTATCATCCGTGGCGCATCATTATGTGGCAATGGCTGATGCTCTATCGGTAACAACGCAGGCGTCGTCAAAAAGGCATCAAACAACTCGGTCACAACCCGGGCCGCTTTCGTGGTCATGCGTACCACGCGATAATGCCGGTACAGATGTTTGCGCAAAAACTGCTTGAGCGCCTGATTCTGTGCAGCCAGTGCCGGACTGAATGCTATCAGTTGCGGTGCGGCACGTACGTCATCAGGGTGCTTCACTCCGGCCGCCTGAATGGCTGTCTGACTCTGTGCGATCAAATCCACCACCAGCGTGTTTATCATGCGCCGCACGGTTTCGTGGATGGTACGCCGCTCGCTCAATTGCGGATAACGCTCGCGCACCTGCGCCAGATGCGTCGCAAATAGCTCCACTTGCTCCAGTTGCGCCAGCGTAATCAGACCGGAACGCAGACCATCGTCAACGTCATGGTTGTTATAGGCAATTTCATCGGCCAGATTGGCTACTTGCGCCTCCAGTGTGGGCTGCTGCTTGTGCAGAAAGCGTTCACCGACATCGCCGAGCTGGCGCGCATTATCCAGCGAGCAGTGTTTGAGTATGCCCTCGCGCGTTTCAAAACACAGGTTCAGCCCATCGAATTCAGCATAACGCTGTTCCAGCTTGTCGACCACGCGCAGGCTCTGCAGATTATGCTCAAAACCACCATAATCTTTCATGCACGCGTTCAGCGCATCCTGTCCGGCATGGCCGAACGGCGTGTGTCCAAGGTCATGCGCCAGCGAAATCGCTTCCACCAGATCCTCGTTCAGCCCCAGCACCCGGGCAATAGAGCGGCCGATCTGGGCAACTTCCAGACTATGCGTCAAACGGGTACGGAACAGATCACCCTCGTGATTCACAAATACCTGGGTTTTATATTCCAGGCGGCGGAATGCGCCGGAATGAATGATGCGGTCGCGGTCGCGCTGAAATTCGCCACGGGTGGTGGCAGACGGTTCGGCATGGTGCCGTCCGCGCGACTGCGCATCAGTTGCGGCATAAGCCGCCAGATTAAATGGCGTGAACATAATGGGTCAACGCCGCTGTGAGGTCAGCTTCGGGCACCTCCGCACTGACAAATGCCGAGCCGATGCCGCGCAACAGCACAAAGCGGATGCGCCCGCCTTCGACTTTCTTGTCCAGCCCCATGTAATCCATGTATTTCGCTGCGCCAAGATCCGGCGCGGTATCCGGCAAACCGGCGCGGCGATACAGCTCACGCGTCCGTTCCACTTCCGCAGCGGTCATCAGTCCCATGCGCTGCGACACATCCGCTGCCAGCACCGTCCCCGCCGCCACCGCCTCGCCATGCAGCCAGTTACCATAACCCATGCCCGATTCAATGGCATGACCAAAGGTATGCCCCAGATTCAGCAATGCACGCAAGCCGGATTCACGCTCATCCTGGGCCACCACTTCCGCCTTGATTTCACACGAACGGTAAACCGCATAGGCAATACTGGTTTCATCCAGCGCGCGCAGCTTGTCAATATTGGCTTCCAGCCAGTCAAAGAACGCCGCATCATAAATCAACCCGTATTTGATCACTTCCGCCAGCCCGGCAGACAATTCGCGCGCCGGCAGCGTCGCCAGGGTACGCGTATCCGCCAGCACCAGTTGCGGCTGGTAGAACGCGCCTATCATGTTTTTACCCAGCGGGTGATTGATGCCGGTCTTGCCGCCCACGGAAGAATCCACCTGCGCCAGCAAAGTCGTAGGTATCTGGATGAACGGCACGCCACGCAAATAACTCGCTGCCGCAAACCCGGTCAGGTCGCCGATCACGCCGCCACCCAGTGCAATCAAGGTGGTCTTGCGTTCACAACGATGCGTCAACAGCGCATCGAAGATGCTGTTCAGGGTTTCCCAGGTTTTGTATTGTTCGCCATCGGGCAAGATGATAGGCAAGACTTCTACGCCATGCGCTTCCAGTCCAGCAGTCAGTGTCGCCAGATACAATGGTGCCACCGTAGTATTGGTAATCACCGCCACGCGCTTCTGCGGCAAATGGGAGACAATCAGTTCGGCTTGTTTGAGCAGATCCATGCCGATATGGATAGGGTAGCTGCGGTTACCCAGGGCAACAGTTAAGGTTTGCATCTTTAATAATAGCTTTGATTAAATTGGATAGCCCAATTATACCCAGCAAGTAGAAGGAATTGGGCAGCTAATGCTAAACTACAGGCTGGATTTACGTTAAGGCAACGCAATGAGTTACTTCAAACACCATGTATTTTTTTGCACCAATCAGCGCGATGACGGCGCAAAATGCTGCGGCGCATCCGGCGGCCAGGCCATGCGCGATTACGCCAAGAAAAAAATCAAGGCGCTGGATATGAATGGCGAGGGCAAATGCCGGATCAACAGCGCCGGGTGCATGGACAGATGTAGCGAAGGCCCCTTGCTGGTGGTGTATCCCGAAGAAGTCTGGTACACCTTTATCGATGAACAGGATATTGACGAAATTATCGAAGAGCATTTGCAACACGGGCGCGTCGTCGAACGCCTGCTTTTAAAATGAAACGCTCCAAATTACGCATCAAATCCGCCATCGGCCATATTGAAACGCTGGTCAACGACCCCGGTGATAACCGTCGTGGCCTGGCCTTCATCGCCCATCCGCACCCACTGCACGGCGGCACCATGGACAACAAAGTGGTGCAGAGCATCGCTCAGCTTTGCCATGATCAGGGCTATGTGGCCGTACGTCCCAATTTTCGCGGGGTAGGCAGCAGCGATGGCGAATATACCGGTGGTAATGGTGAGACCGAAGACATGCTGGCGGTCATCGCCTTCGTGCGCAGTCATTACGACACTGCATTACCCATCATTCTCGCCGGGTTTTCCTTTGGCGGTTACGTGCAACATCGCGTTGCGCAACAAATCCCGGTGAGTAAGCTGATATTGATAGGCCCGGCCGTTAATCTGTATGATTTCGGAGCGGTACCTGCCAACACCACCATTATCCACGGTGTCGACGACGAGGTTGTGCCCTTTTCCGACGCGCAAGACTGGGCGCAACTGCATGATATTGTATTCAAACCCATCGCTGACGCCGGACACTTTTTCCATGGCAAACTGGCTGAACTCAAAGCCGTAGCACTGACAGCATGCCTATCATAAAAGTACGGAACTTAGCCAAGCGCTACGGCAATACAGAAGTAGTACGTGGACTGGATCTGGATATCAAACGTGGCGAATGTTTTGGCTTACTCGGTCCGAATGGAGCGGGCAAAACCACCACGCTCAAAATGTTACTGGGCCTGATTGCACCGGACACTGGCGAAATCAGCATATTTGATGAAACCATCCCGCTGCATGCACGGCAGGCACGCGCGCGTATTGGCGTGGTACCGCAAATGGATAATCTCGACCCGGATTTCAGCGTCGCGGAAAACCTGCTGATTTACGGACGCTACTTTGGTTTGTCCGATGCGCTGATCAGCAGCCGCATACCCGGATTGCTGGAATTTGCCGGTCTGACCAGTAAAGCCGACACCAAAATCACCACCCTGTCCGGCGGCATGAAACGTCGCCTCACTCTGGCGCGCGCGCTGGTCAACGACCCTGAACTGATCCTGCTCGACGAACCCACCACCGGACTCGACCCGCAAGCCCGCCACGTCATCTGGCAAGGTCTGCGCCGGCTGATACATCAGGGCAAAACCATATTGCTTACCACCCATTTCATGGAAGAAGCCGAACGACTGTGCGACAACCTGGTGATACTGGATCACGGCAAGGTCATTGCTGCGGGCAATCCACGCGATATGATTGCTGCCGAAATTGAGCCAAATGTTGTCGAAATTTATGGTGAAACGGTCGATGAGTGGGCAAATCAGCACGGTGCCACCTGGTGTACTCGCCACGAAATTACCGGTGAAACGCTGTTCTGCTATACCCATAACTGCAACGCGCTTATCGAACAATTACGCGGACAATGCGAGTTGCGCTATGTGCAGCGCCCCTCCAATCTGGAAGACGTATTTCTGAAATTTACCGGACGTGAGTTACGCGACGCATGAGCTATTTTAGTCACCCTCAGTTTTCATGGCGCTTCATCCCGGTGTGGCGGCGCAATTTCCTTGTGTGGAAAAAACTCGCCGGCTCCAGCATACTTGGCAACCTGGCCGACCCCATGTTCTACATGCTCGGCTTTGGCTATGGCCTGGGCAGCCTGATCCCGCAAGTGGGCGGTGCCAGCTACATGACATTCCTCGCGGCAGGCACGATCTGCTATTCCACTATGAACAGTGCGACATTCGAAGTACTGTACTCCGGTTTCTCGCGCATGCACGTGCAAAAGACCTGGGAAGCCATCCTCAATGCGCCGCTAACGCTGGATGATGTAATGCTGGCCGAACTGACCTGGGGCGCATCGAAAAGCTTGCTGTCCGGGCTCGCCATTCTGGCCGTGATCTGGGCGCTGGGCTTGCAAGCCAACTGGGTGCTCAGCCTGTGGGTGATCCCGGTGGTCGTGCTCATCGGACTCACCTTCTCCGCGATGGGGCTGGTAATGACTGCCGTGTCCCCCAGCTATGATTTTTTCATGTACTACTTCACCCTGGTCATTACCCCGATGGTATTGCTATGCGGCGTGTTCTACCCGGTGGAGCGCATGCCCGAAATTCTGCAGAATGTAGCGGCCGTGCTGCCGCTATCCCACGCCATAGATCTGGTGCGGCCACTGATACTCGGCCATGCCCCCACCGCAATCATGGCTCACGTGGCCGCCATGCTGGCCTGGGCCGGCGTCAGCTACTGGCTGGCAGTTGGACTGACACGACGCAGGATATTGAAATAACTCCGAACATATCAATTACTCCGCTGCGACATTTTTTCAAACCGATTAAAGCCATGTAAACGAGTCAAAAATAGTGTTTATCCTACAGGAATAGCATGAATTCATAGCAAAAAATCATATTAGCATTGCCTGATACCGGCTGATCGAGGTAGAATCGAGGACATTTCGTTTTAACTTTTATATCGCTACCAATGGACAGACAGAGCTGGTTGCAGGGGACTCTTTACCGCCCCGATTTTGAACAAGATAGTTGTGGTTTCGGCCTGATGGCCCAGCTGGACGACCAGCCGAGCCACTGGCTGGTGCAAACGGCGATTTCATCGTTGGCATGCCTGACTCACCGCGGTGCCGTTGCGGCAGACGGCAAATCAGGTGACGGCTGTGGTTTATTATTCAAGAAACCCGATGCATTTTTGCGTGCCGTTGCCGCAGAATGCGGTTTTACGCTGCATGCGCATTACGCAGCCGGCCTGGTGTTCCTGAATCAGGACACGGGTCTTGCCACCATCGCCCGTGACACACTCACCCGCGAATTGACTGCCCAAGGCCTGGAAGTCGCCGGCTATCGCCTGCTACCGGTGGATGCGTCTGTCTGCGGCAAATATGCACTGGCGACGTTACCGCATTTCGAACAAGTATTCGTCAATTGCCCTGCAGAAATGGATGCCGAAGTCTTCGAGCGCAAGCTCTACATCGCGCGCCGTCTGACAGAAAAAGCCCTGGCTGGCGACAAAGCCTTCTACATTCCAACCTTGTCTGGCAATGTCGTGCTGTACAAAGGTCTGGTGATGCCGGATGCATTGCCGATTTTCTTCAAAGATTTAAGCGACGAACGCTTTGCTTCGTCACTGGCCGTTTATCACCAGCGTTTCTCTACCAACACCTGGCCGGAATGGCGTCTGGCGCAGCCGTTCCGCTACCTCGCTCATAACGGCGAGATCAACACAGTACAAGGCAACCGCAACTGGTCACTGGCACGCGAGCGCAAATTTGCCACTCCGCTGCTGCCGAACATGGACGATGTCCGCCCTATCGTTTCGCGCAATGGCTCAGACTCCTACAGCATGGACAACATGCTGGAAGGCTTGGTCATGGGCGGTGCTGGGCTGTTCCGCAGCTTACGCATGCTGATTCCGCCAGCATGGCAAAATGTACCGGAAATGGATGCCGATTTACGCGCCTTCTACGAATACAACTCCATGCACATGGAACCATGGGACGGCCCTGCAGGCGTGGTACTGACTGATGGCCGCTACGGCGCCTGCCTGCTCGACCGTAACGGTCTGCGTCCAGCCCGTTATGTCGTTACCAAGGACCGCCATTTCACCATCGCTTCCGAAATCGGCGTATGGAATTACGCGCCGGAAGACGTGGTACAAAAAGGCCGGATCAAGCCCGGTCAGATGATCGCAGCTGACCTGCACACCGGAAAAATACTGTTGCCGGCTGACATCGAAGCCGAACTCAAATCGGCCCACCCTTATCGCGAATGGCTCAAGCAATCGCAGCGCCTGGAATTGGGCATGGAACAGGATGCCAAACTGGCACGCATGGATGCGCCCAGCCTGTCCATCTACCAGAAACTGTTCGGCGTAAGCTTTGAAGAACGTGATCAGGTACTGCGCGTGCTGGCTGAAGACGGTCAGGAAGCTATCGGTTCCATGGGTGATGACACGCCTATGGCCGTACTGTCACAAAAAGTGCGCTCGCCATTTGATTACATGCGCCAGCAGTTTGCGCAGGTCACCAATCCACCGATTGATCCTATCCGTGAAGCGGTGGTGATGTCGCTGAACACTTGTTTCGGCCCTGAACGCAACTTATTCGAGCAAACGCCTGAGCATGCGCATCGCCTGGAAGTGCCGTCACCTGTGCTGTCAAATGATGCGTTCACGCACCTGACCACACTGACTGACCCGGCTTACCGTTCCACTCACCTGAAACTGAGTTATCACCCGGCAGAGACCACCCTGCAGGCGGCATTGGAAAAGCTCACCGCTGAAGCGGTTGCCGCAGTAAAAGCCGGTAACGTCATCATCGTGCTATCGGATCGCGGCATAGGCAAAGCCATGCTGCCTATCCACTCGCTATTCGCCGTGGGTGCAGTGCACCATGCGCTGATCAGCGCGGGCTTGCGTTGCGACTGCAATATTATTGCCGAAACCGCCAGCGCACGTGACCCGCATCAGATCGCATGCCTGATCGGCTATGGCGCAACCGCAGTCTATCCTTACCTGGCTTACCAGGCCATTCTGGAAATGGTGGACAAGGATGAAGTCAAACTCAAACCGGAAAAAGCCCTGGCTAATTACCGCAAAGGTACTGACAAAGGCCTGCTCAAAGTGCTGTCAAAAATGGGTATCTCTACCATTGCCAGCTATCGCGGCGCGCAATTGTTCGAAGCCGTCGGCATACATGAAGAAGTCATTGACCTGAGCCTGAAAGGTACGGTTTCCCGCATTTCCGGTGCCAACTTTACCGATTTCGAGGAAGACCAGAAACAACTGGCACGCGCTGCCTTTAATCCTATGCGCCCTATTGGCCAGGGCGGCTTGCTGAAATTTATCTTCGGTGAAGAGTTCCACGCCTACAACCCTGACGTCGTCACCCAATTGCAGAAAGCTGTGCAAACTGGTGATTATGCGCTGTACAAAGAATACGCTGATCTGGTGAATGGCCGCCAGGTCGCGATGTTACGTGACCTGATGGGCTTGAGCGAAGATGCACAGCCTATCTCTATCGATGAAGTGGAATCCATCCAAGCCATCCTCAAGCGCTTCGATTCCGCCGGAATGTCGCTGGGTGCATTATCACCTGAAGCACATGAAGCTTTGGCTGAAGGCATGAACCGTATTGGCGGCCGCTCTAACTCCGGTGAAGGCGGCGAAGATCCAGTGCGTTATGGCACCATGAAAATGTCCAAGATCAAACAGGTCGCATCTGGGCGTTTTGGTGTCACCGCGCATTATCTGGTTAATGCCGAAGTGTTGCAGATCAAGATTTCACAAGGCGCCAAGCCGGGTGAAGGCGGACAATTGCCAGGGCATAAAGTATCGGAAATGATTGCCCGTCTGCGTTGCGCCAAGCCTGGCATTTCGCTGATTTCGCCACCGCCGCACCATGACATTTATTCCATCGAAGATCTGGCTCAATTGATTTTCGACTTGAAGCAGGTTAACCCTAAGGCATTGGTATCCGTCAAACTGGTAGCCGAACCTGGCGTAGGCACGGTAGCTGCTGGTGTAGCCAAGGCCTATGCTGATCTGATCACCATCTCCGGTTACGATGGTGGTACTGGCGCATCACCGCTTACCAGTGTGAAATATGCTGGCACGCCATGGGAGCTGGGCCTGACTGAGGCACAACAAGTTTTACGTGCTAACGGCTTGCGTGGTCGCGTTCGCGTCCAGGCAGACGGTGGTTTGAAAACCGGCTATGACGTAATCAAGGCCGCGATCCTCGGCGCCGAAAGCTTTGGCTTCGGCACCGCGCCTATGATCGCGCTGGGTTGCAAATACTTGCGTATCTGCCACCTTAACAACTGCGCCACAGGTGTGGCGACACAGGATGAGCGCTTACGCAAACAGCATTTCATCGGTTTGCCGGACATGGTCGTGAATTTCTTCACTTTCGTTGCCATGGAAACCCGCGAATGGATGGCCAAGCTGGGTATACGCAGTATCGAAGAACTGATTGGCCGCATCGACCTGCTCAAGCTCAATCAGGGCGATACTGCACGTCAGGGCCGCCTGAATCTGCAAACCCTGCTCAGCCAGGGCAGCATCCCGGATAGCGAGCCACGTTTCTGCATCGAAGCTTCTAACCCTTCGTTCGACAAGGGCGAGCTGGCCGAGCAAATGGTCAAGGATGCGCATGACTGCATCCAGAGCAAAATCCCGGCCACGCTGGAATATGCGGTGCGTAACGTCAACCGTTCCATCGGCGCACGCCTGTCCGGCGAAATTGCCCGCGCACATGGCGCTGAAGGCTTGCCGGCGGGTTGCTTGACTATCAAGCTACAAGGCTCGGCTGGCCAGAGCTTTGGCGTATGGAACCATAATGGCTTGCAACTGCTGCTCTCTGGCGACGCTAACGACTATGTGGGTAAAGGCATGTCGGGCGGTCTCATTGCGATTCAGCCACCAGCTCATTCCGGCTTTGCCTCGCATGAAGCCGTGATTATCGGTAACACCTGCCTGTATGGCGCGACCGGTGGTGAACTGTTTGCTGCGGGTCTGGCTGGCGAACGCTTTGCGGTGCGTAACTCGGGCGCTTACGCCGTTATTGAAGGCGCAGGCGATCACTGCTGCGAATACATGACCGGTGGTTGCGTGGTCGTGCTGGGCGAGACGGGCATCAACTTCGGCGCAGGCATGACCGGCGGTTTTGCACTGATTTACGATGCCAAAGGTGACTTTGCCAATCGTTACAACAATGAGCTCATTGATATTCAGCGCATCCACACAGAACCTACGGTTGAATATCGCCACTTCCTCAAGCAGCGTATCGAAGCGCATGCCAAGCACACCAACAGCGCACGTGCGCGCTGGATGCTGGAAAACCTGAGCGAAGTTGTGGCACAGTTCTGGTTGGTAAAACCTAAAGCTGTAACCCTGGATAGCTTGTTGAAAGATTAAACTTACTCGAGCAAGCCAACACATCACGGAGACTCGTCGAGATCGCAATCAGATTGCAAAAGCATCTGATTGCGGCAGTCGAAAGTCATAACCGCAGGCTTGTGCAAACGACGCAACATGCGTCCATGAAATAATTTGGTTTAGGTGAATACTATGTCTGACGTATTTCAATTTATGAACATCCCGCGCCAGGACGGCGCGAAAACAGCTGCTGAAGTGCGCCGCATGGAATATAAAGAAATCTATGCGCCCATGGATGCAACCCAGGCTACCGAACAATCTGGTCGCTGCCTGTCATGCGGCAATCCGTATTGCGAATGGAAATGCCCGGTTCACAACTATATCCCGAGCTGGCTGAAACTGGTTAACGAAGGCAAGCTGTTCGAGGCCGCGGAATTATCCCATCAGACCAATTCGTTGCCGGAAGTCTGTGGCCGCGTGTGCCCTCAGGACCGGTTATGCGAAGGTTCATGCACACTTAACGATGGCTTTAGTGCGGTAACCATAGGCCAGATCGAAAAATACATTTCCGAAGAAGCCTTCAAAGCTGGCTGGCGTCCTGACATGAGTCAGGTTGTCGCAACCACCAAACGTGTTGCCATTATCGGTGCCGGGCCAGCTGGCCTGGGTTGCGCCGACATCCTGGTACGGAACGGCGTCACTCCGGTGGTATTTGATCGCTACGAAGAAATCGGCGGTCTACTCACCTTCGGTATTCCGGAGTTCAAAATGGAAAAGTGGGTCATGCGCCGTCGCCGTGAGCTACTGGAAGAGATGGGCGTAGAGTTCCGTTTGGGCATCGAAGTCGATCATGCCCAAATGCAACAACTGATGAGTGAATACGATGCGGTGTTCATGGGCATGGGTACCTATACTTACATGAAGGGCGGCTTCCCCGGCGAAGACCTGCCAGGCGTACTGGAAGCTTTACCGTACCTGATTTCCAACGTTAAGCACTGTCTTGATCTGGAAAAACCGGAAGATGTGTACACCTCCATGGAAGGCCAACGCGTAGTTGTGCTGGGCGGCGGCGATACAGCAATGGATTGCAACCGCACCAGCATACGCCAGAACGCTGCTTCCGTGACCTGCGCGTACCGTCGTGACGAAGAGAACATGCCTGGCTCCAAGCGTGAAGTGACTAATGCCAAAGAAGAAGGCGTCAAGTTCCTGTGGAACCGCCAACCGGTTGAAATCGTCGGCAATGGCAAAGTGGAAGGCGTCAAGCTGGTCACTACTGAACTCGGCGCACCGGACGCGCGTGGCCGCAGAACACCGGTAGTCGTGGCGGGCTCGGAAGAAATTATCCCGGCTGACCGCGTCATTGTTGCTTTCGGTTTCCGTCCGAGTCCGGCACCGTGGTTCGCTGACATCGGCGTGACCACAGATCAAGGTGGTCGTGTCATTGCCAAAGGTAGCCAGCACAAATTCCAGACGGCGAATCCTAAAGTGTTCGCCGGCGGCGATATGGTGCGGGGCTCCGACCTGGTAGTCACTGCTGTATTTGAAGGTCGTGAAGCTGCCGAGGGCATACTTGCCTACCTCGGCGTCTGGTAATACCGGCTTCTGCATTCACACGGGGTAAGTCGCCACTTACCCCATCTCTTATTACTTGCGCTAGATGACCATGTCAAAACTAAGAAACGATACTTTCCTTCGCGCCTTAATGCGCCAGCCCACCGACTACACCCCAGTGTGGATGATGCGCCAGGCTGGCCGTTATTTGCCGGAATACAATCAGACCCGCGCCCGTGCTGGCGATTTTCTGTCATTGTGCAGGAACCCGGATCTGGCAACCGAAGTCACGCTGCAACCACTGGCACGCTTTCCACTGGATGCTGCCATACTGTTTTCTGACATTCTCACCATTCCGGATGCGATGGGCCTGGGTTTGTACTTTGCGCAAGGAGAGGGCCCGAAATTCGAGCGTCCACTGCGCGAAGAATGGGAAATCCGGGCACTCACTGCACCCGACCCACATGAGCATTTAGGTTATGTGATTGATGCTGTCAGCCAGATCCGCCGCGCTCTGGATAACAGCGTACCGCTGATTGGCTTCTCTGGTAGCCCGTTTACCCTGGCTTGCTACATGATAGAGGGTGAAGGCGGGACCGATTTTGCTATCACCAAGAAAATGCTGTATCAGCGTCCGGATTTGCTGCATCACATCCTCGCTACCAACGCCCGTGCCGTTACAGACTACCTGAATGCCCAGATTGAAGCTGGCGCGCAGGCAGTCATGATATTTGATACTTGGGGTGGCGCATTGTCCCATGCGGCATACCATGAGTTCTCGCTGCAATACATGCAGGAAATCATTGCCGGTCTCAAGCGTAAACAGGACGGTGTGGATGTACCTGTGGTCATCTTCACCAAAGGTGGTGGTAACTGGCTGGAAACCATGGCTGCAACCGGCTGTGATGCACTGGGACTGGACTGGAGCATAGACATCGGTGCAGCACGCCAGCGCGTGGGGGACAAGGTTGCGCTACAAGGCAACCTGGATCCATCCATACTGCTTACCGACCCGGAAACCGTACATAAAGAAGTTGCCAAAGTCCTGGCCAGTTATGGTCAGGGCCACGGCCATGTGTTCAATCTTGGCCATGGTATCTCGCAATTCGCACCACCGGAAAATGCAGCCGCGCTGGTAGAAGCTGTACACAGCCTGAGTCCCGCTTACCACCGCTAACACCTGCGGGCGGTCTGTACAGCAGGCTGCCCCCATCTCAGCCCCCGAAACTTTATGGTGCATTGCACCAAAAGCTACCCAAACGCAGCATCATCACTTAGCCAATTTAGTTAGCGTGGTTTCTACAATAGCCTGCTAATCCCTTCATCTAACAAGGCTTTTTTCTTATCCACATAAGCTGTGGATAACTTTGTGGGTAATTAGCAAATAAAACGCTAAACCCTCAACCCGTAAAGACTTTTGCTAATTCGATTAAAAAATTTGCAACAAACTTTTATCATAAAAATCATATACTTAATATTTATTGATAAAACCTTGATCACGGCATTAAATAATTCTATCTATCGCACCTTAGTTGTGCATAAGTAAAAGATAATATTGTTTAATTACGGCCGAATCGATGCAAACCCTGTTCGGTTAAAATGGCATTAAGCGGAATATCCCAAGGGTCATGCGGTAACTTGCCCGGAACATGCTGACAGGAAAACGCCACGCCGATGAGATAAGGCCGACGCCAACGGCACCGCCGCAGAAGAAATTCCAGACTGGCGTCATAATATCCACCGCCCATACCAATACGATAACCAAAATCATCGTAACCAACCAGCGGCATGAACACCACATCCAGTTGCTGTGCACGTACCGATTTTTTACCGTGCGTCTCCGGGATACCGAAACGATTGTAGATCCAGCGATTGCCAGCTTCCAGACGATTAAACCAGAGTTTCTTGCCCCGACCAAAAGGCAGCATGGGTAAATACGTGTGCTTGCCTAAACTCAGCACTCGGTTTAACAGTGGCATGGTATTGATTTCAGCACCGTGTGGCAGATACAGCCCAACATGCTGATAACGTTGCAGCAGCCCCGCACGCAACGCATGGCGCACAAGCTGACGTGCCGCCTGCACACGTTGAGGCGGAGTGACAGCGCGTCGACGGCGCTGCAACTGACTGCGTAATTGGGATTTATTCATTTGAGCGCCTTTGCGTAAACAAGCGGCGTCGTATTACATGGTTGAGCATAAAATCTTATCGCTTGATAGCAAACACATACCGCGTTAAAAATTATACTGAACTCCCTAAGAGGGGGAGCTCCCCGCAGATGCCGTCTGACCGCTATCTTGAACCTAGGGTTCAAGTGGTCACAGCGCAAGTGCTTCAGGCACATTAGCAAGTAACGCGCACACCAGCACTAATCAATAGCTGCAACCAGTGCAAATTTATTGGTTCAAAGAATTCGCAATCTGAACGCACACCGCAGGGAGCATTGCGGACAGGTCAGGATGATAAGGAATCAGGCAGATCGAACAAAGTTTCCTGAGGCCGGAGCGCATCATCTATCATCGCTTCCATGGATTCGATTCTACGCTCCATCGCACTGATGTCAACGCCATTTTGCTTAGGCCGATTTTGCAGCTCGAACGCGATATTGAGCGCAGCCATCACCGCTATGCGCTCCACGCCGATCACTTTGCCCTGCTCGCGGATTTCACGCATTTTCTGATCCAGATACTGGGCAGCACTCAACAGAGCTTCCTGCTCGGATTCCGGACAGGCCACGCGAAATTCGCGGCCAAGAATGTTAATATCCATGCCTTTGTTATCGCGACTCATAACTCGGCTCCTGGAATCTTGGCCAATAGCGACTCCATGCGTGTGCGGGCGTAAATCACCCGTTCGCCGAGTTGCTTGTTATGGTCGTTGGCCACCGCAAGCTGCTGGCGTAGTTTTTGATTCTCTGCACGCAAACTCTGGCACAATTCCAGCATTTGGCGCATCTTGATTTCGAGCGAATTTATTTGAGATTCCATAGCTGTACTATAATTGGAAAAATTCAGTTGCGTCAATGACTCATCGTCACTATTTGAAGGTAAATGCTAAGTATATGGATAATATCAGTCAATTTGTTGACCCGAATGCAAATTTTGATGAAAACAACCCGCTGCGTGAAGATGCCGTGCATTACACCGTAGTAAATGCACGTGGCAAAACCTGCGAACTCGTTGATAACACAGGCGAAAAACTCGATCCAACAGAGTGTCAGGATATTCTGAACAGCTTGCTGGAAAACGACGTGTTTGGCTTTCGCACCATGTCCGCCAACGGCGGTGACACCATCAGTCTGGATCGACGCGAATCCACGCACGTACAAGTCGGCGATAATTTGTATCGCCTAGTGGTGTTCCGTTACCAAGCGCGCATCGAGTTATTTTAATGGCCTACTTGCTCGACTACATCAAATCCCGCTGGGCGCCTAAAGGCAGCGTGGTCACGGCAGGGGTACCCCCGGAACAACGCGTGGATCAGGTGCCGGTGACCCCGCAACTCATCGCCCGTCATCTGGCTGGCGCACCGGCGCTACCGCAAGACGCTGCCACACAGGCTCTGCTCTACACCGCCCTGTCCGATCCGCTGTTCATCCAGACCGGCCCCCGTGCACTGGCTCAGCAGTTCATCGCTCAAGGCTTGAATGCCGAACTGGAAGCATTGGTCAAATTACTCACCGTCCTCACCCAGGAAGTCACTCGGCAAATGTACATCGATGCCGCCCGTGACCGCGATGGTGCAGTGGGCATACGCCTATTCCCGATCGCTGCCCAGCCAACGACTGAGATCGCCGCATTATGCAGCGCCGATCAATACGGGCTGGGGGCTGGCGCCTACCCATTTGATGCCGTACCTGCTAACCCCACACCAGGCCAGCCCTGCGGCTTCTATATTCGCGTTGTGATCAAGGAATAGCCGTAGCAGCTCAAGTTCGCTATAATTCACCTACTTTGTCAGGTGCTGCACTGTATTCAACAGTGCAGTTAAACGGGAAACTGGTGTAACACCAGTGCTGCCCCCGCAACGGTAAGCAAGTGTGGATGTGTCATTTAGCCACTGTGCTGTTACAGCATGGGAAGGCGACACCTCAAGTCTTGCGAGCCCGGATACCGGCCTGATAATGAACCGAAACATTGCGGGGAGGCAATGATGACGTGCATCCTCACCGCGCCTGCCGCATGAAGACTCACTGACTGATTTAACTCCCCGCTGTTTCATTTAGCTGCTTTATAGAGCGGATCAATCATGATCCACCGCAAGCGGGGAGCTTGCGTTTATTTCAGGAATCAACATGCAATCAAGATACACCCTAAGCGCCATTGCGCTTGCCGTCACAACTTACGCCCACGCCGACACCCCCAGCTATGTACTGGATGACGTTATTGTCACTGCGACGCGCACACCAACTACCGACATCGCTGCACCCTATGCTTCGGAAGTGCACACCCAGGCGATGATCAAAGACTCTGGCGCAGCCACGCTGGTCGATTATCTGGCGCAACACACCTCGCTCAATATCATGCCGTCCTATGGCAACAAATTCACCCCACTCATGGATATGCGCGGTTATGGCCTGAGTAGCGGTTACCAGAACATCGTTATCACCCTCGACGGGCAACGCCTCAACAACATTGACGGTCAGCCGCAACTACTCGGCAGCATCCCGCTGGCCAGCATCGATCGCATTGAAATCACCCCGGGCAGCGGTTCAGTGATGTTCGGCGATGGCGCGACCGCAGGCAGCATACAGATTTACACCAAACCTTATCAAGGTGTATCAATTGCCGCATCTGCTGGCAATCATGGGCAACTCAATGGCAATATCAGCGCCGGCTTATCCAAAGAAAATTTCGGTCTGTCCGCCAGCAGCGATTCACAAAACCAGGATGGCACCAGCAACCCGGATATCACCGGACACCGCGACGCCTCCTCCATGGACACACAGCGCGGCCAGATCAAATTCCGTCCGCTGGATGGGCTGTGGCTTAATCTTGATGGATCAACCTCGCGCGTCGACACGCGTTATGTCGGCCCCCTGACCCTGGCGCAATATCAGGCTGACCCCGCCCAGAATGGCGGCAATACCTACACTCATCAAAGCTTCACCAGCGATCAGTGGCGTCTGGGGGCGGCCTGGGATATCACCAGCCAGACCAAAGTCAGCGCCAGCCACAATCAGGAAAACAAGCTGTCAAATTACATCTCTCCCTACCCGTATCTGGCCAACTACGATTACACCACTGACGACGTTGCCATTACTCACAATAGCGACCGGCTGAAACTGAGTGCGGGTGTGCAACGCTTCAACGGTACCCGCATCGGTAGTAGCGACAGCACCAGCAAGAACAATCTGGGCTACTTTGCTCAGGCTGAATACCGCCTGGATCAACTCACGTTATCGCTGGGCGCGCGCCATGAAAAAGTCGAATACGACTATGTACCCACCAGCGGCACCGCCCTGCACAACAGCCAGCAACTTAATGCCTGGGATATCGGCAGCAATTACCGTTTCAATACGCAAACCTCGGCATTCGCCAACTACAATCAGGCTTTCCAGGCACCTGACATTGACCGGTTCTTTAATTACGGCGGCACTTTCAATGCCTTTATCACCCCGGAAACAGTCAAAACCATTACGGTTGGGCTTAATCACATTGCCGGTACGCATAAGCTGAAACTGGCCATATTCCGCGCCAATCTGAAAAACGAGATTTACTACAATCCGGGCACCTGGACCAACACCAACATCGACCAGTCGCACAAATATGGTTTGGAATTACAGGACACCTGGCGCGCCACAACCCAGATCAGCCTGAGTACGCGCTACACTTACACGCGGGCGATTATCGATCAGGAAAATGACGGCGGCGGTGCCTACAATGGCAAAGACTTGCCTGGCGTACCGCGGCACGGTATCAATCTGGGCCTGAACTACCACTGGAGCGAACGCAGCACGTTTAACCTGACCCACATGTGGCGCAGCAGCGCGTATGCGGCGAATGATTTTGCCAACAGTTTTACCCAGAAACAGGAAGCTATGCAGTCCACCAATCTCGCTTATAATTATCGCTACAAAAATTATGAAGCCAGCCTGGCGGTTGATAATGTGTTCGCACACAGCAACGGTTTGTGGATATACGACAATGCCATATATCCGGTTAATTTCACCCGTAATTACCGAGTCGGCTTAAAGGCCAGTTTCTAACTGGTTTAACCGGAGGGATGCAGCCATCCCTCCATGCTCAGGAGCACACCATGCACCTCACCCCCCGCCAGCAACTCAACATCGGCCTCATCCTCACCCTGATTATGGCCCTCACCCGCAGCCATCACTGGGCCACCCTGCATGCCTTACCGGATGCGTCCTGGGCGATCTTCTTTCTGGTCGGCGTATATCTGCGCCCGCTGTGGATCGCACCCGCCCTGATCATCGCCGCGATGGGCATCGACTATGTCGCCATTACCCAATTCGGCGTATCCGATTTTTGTGTATCCCCTGCTTACTGGCTGTTGGTTCCCGCCTATGGCGCATTATTCGGTGCCGGTCGCATCTACGCCGCGCACCATAGCATGCGTCTTGCCACCTTACCCTGGCTGGCTGGTTCGGTACTAACTGGCGCAGTAACTGCAGAGCTACTTTCCAGCGGTGGATTCTTTTTCTTTTCCGGCCGTTTTGCTCACCCTACGCTTGTTGAATTTGTGCCGCGTTTCTTCGAATATTTCCCCACCATGCTGTCATCATTTACCCTGTACCTTGGTCTCGCGGCCATCGTACATTTGCTGCTAGCCCCTTTACAGGAAAACACCCCAGCATGAGCCTGACCCCGGAACAAACCGCCGAAAAGAACGCCCGCCACACCACACGCATGGCCCGCAAAAAGGCCATCATTGATGCCGCCATCGCCAGTGCCACCGACGAGCGCGGCCTGCTCATCGTCATTACCGGCAACGGCAAAGGCAAAAGCACCTCGGCCTTCGGCACCATGGGGCGCGCGCTGGGCTACGGCATGAAGATAGGCGTGTGCCAGTTCATCAAAAGCCGCACCGACACCGGCGAAGAAGCCTTCTTCGGCGCACAGCCCAATGTCGAATGGCATGTGCTGGGCGACGGTTTCACCTGGGATACCCAGAATCGCGAACAAGACATTGCCACCGCCGAACGCGGCTGGGCGGTCGCTACGCGCATGCTTAATGACCCCAGTTTCGACCTGCTGGTGTTCGACGAGCTCACCTACCTGCTCTCCTACGGCTATCTGGACAACGACCTGGTACTCGACGCCATCGCCAGCCGCCCCGCCATGCAGCACGTCATCGTCACCGGCCGCGGCGCAATGGATGCGCTGATCGAGCTGGCTGACACCGTCTCCATCATCGCCGATGAAAAGCACGCCTACCGCGCCGGAGTCAAAGCCCAACGCGGCATCGATTTATGAACTCATCGGGCGGCCTCGTCACCACGGCCATATTTTGAGCGCAGCGCCATATAGTTCGGGTGAACGCGACACCGTATACCGCGTTATTCGCGAGCGGCGCGACATGCGTCATTTTCTGCCTGACCCGATCGATACCGCCACCTTGCACCGCCTGCTTGCAGCCGCGCATCAAGCACCCAGCGTCGGGCTGATGCAACCCTGGCGGTTCATTCGCATCACCCAGCCGGAACTGCGTCGCAGCATCCATGCACTGGCCGAAACCGAACGTATGCGCACAGCCGAAGCACTCGGCGAACGTCAGCATGAATTCATGCGCCTCAAAGTCGAAGGGATCCTCGATTGCGGCGAACTGCTGGTCGCTGCACTGATGGATAGCCGCGAGCGTTATGTATTCGGCCGTCGCACCCTGCCGGAAATGGATCTGGCCTCAGTCGCCTGTGCGATACAAAATATGTGGCTAGCCGCGAGGGCAGAGGGATTGGGTTTGGGCTGGGTATCCTTGTTCGACCCTGATGCGCTGGCGCGATTGCTAGCTATACCCGCAGGCGGAAAACCGGTTGCCATTTTGTGCCTGGGCCATGTTGCAGAATTTTATCCCGCCCCCATGCTGGAACTGGAAGGCTGGGACACGCGTCGTGCGCTGGACAATATGCTGTTTGAAAACAATTGGGGAAACAAAACGCCATGATCGGCGACTGGCTGATGCCGCTAGGCGTACTGCTGGATGTTTTGCTGGGTGAGACGCGCCGCTGGCATCCGCTGATCGGCTTTGGCCGACTGGCGAATCACCTGGAAGCGCGACTGAACCGGCAACAGCCACTGTTTTTCAATCGTCTGCTGGGTATTCTGGCACTGTTGCTGGCAGTGACACCCTTAGTGTATCTGGCATATCTCCTGGCGGAGCTGCCCCTTTACGGCAGCCTGTTCAGCGTGCTGATTCTCTATTTCACCCTGGGTTTGCACAGCCTGGCCGCACACACCCGCCCCATTGCTACTGCGCTCAATGCACAGGATTTGCCCACAGCACGTGCGCAGTTGGCCCGCGTTGTCAGCCGCGACACCACCACGCTGGATGAAACCGACATTGCCAAGGCAGCGGTTGAAACCGTGCTGGAAAACGGCAACGATGCTGTGTTTGCCACCCTGTTCTGGTTTGCCCTCGCCGGTGCACCCGGTGCGCTGGCGTATCGGCTGGTCAACACGCTGGATGCCATGTGGGGCTACAAAACCCCGCGTTTTTATGCCTTTGGCTGGGCCGCCGCCCGGCTGGATGATGCCCTAAACTACCCCCCCGCCCGCTTGACGGCGCTGACCTACGCCCTGTTCGGCAAAACACGGCAAGCTCTTGCCTGCTGGCGCCAGCAGGCCCCGCAATGGGACAGCCCCAACGCTGGCCCAGTCATGGCAGCTGGCGCCGGGGCTTTGGACGTACAACTGGGCGGCGCGGCGGTCTATCACGGACAAGAAGAAATTCGCCCTCAACTCGGCGCTGGGTCTGCGCCTGTAGCAGCCGACATTGATCGTGCACTAACACTGATAAACAAAGGGGTGTGGCTTTGGCTGGCACTCCATGCGGCAATGGGGCTGTGGCATGCTTGAGCATGGCGGTCGCCTGCGCCTTGCCGCCAGCGAGTGGGGCATCGCCGTGGAAAGCTGGCTGGATTTATCCACCGGCATCAATCCCGATGGCTGGCCTGTGCCTCCGATCCCGCCCCATCTGTGGCAGCGCCTGCCAGAAGACGACGACGGCCTGCTGGTCGCCGCGCAACACTATTACCAAGCCCCCCATATTTTGCCAGTGGCCGGTTCGCAAGCGGCATTGCAAGCCTTGCCGGCACTGCGCACCCCTGGCCGGGTGGGCATGTTTTTCCCAAGCTATGCCGAGCATGCACACGCGTGGGAAAAAGCCGGCCATACTGTTGTCCCCATGACCGCCGATGCCATGCAACTAGACGACATCGACGTATTGCTGCTTATCCATCCAAACAACCCGACCGGGACCCGTTATGACAGCGCCCAGTTGCTCGACTGGCACAGCCAGCTGGCCGCGCGCGGTGGCTGGCTGATCGTGGATGAAGCCTATATTGACGCCGACCCCATGCACAGCCTGACGCCTTATACCGACCGCAGCGGGCTTATCGTCATGCGCTCGCTGGGCAAGTTCTTTGGGCTGGCGGGTGCACGCGTCGGCTTTGTCATGGCGCAGGCCGAGTTCCTGCAGCGTCTGCAAGCCGAGCTTGGTCCGTGGACCATAGCCCACCCCGCCCGCTGGCTTGCCACTCAGGCGTTGCAAGACAGTGACTGGCAGGCATACAGCCGAGCTCAGCTCAAGCAATCAACAGAACGAATGGCTAGCCTGCTGCAACAGCATGAACTCGCCGTGCACGGCCGCACAGCGTTATTTCACTGGCTCATTACCCCGCATGCCGCCGCGTTATACCAGCATCTCGCACAATGCGGCATATTGACGCGCCTTTTTACCGAACCCGTCAGCCTGCGTATTGGTCTGCCTGCTACAGAGGCTGAGTGGCAGCATCTGCAACAAGGATTAAGCACATGGCAACGCTAATGGTACAAGGCACCACCTCCGACGCCGGCAAGAGCACCCTGGTTGCCGCGCTATGCCGCTGGCTACACCGCCAGGGTGTCGCCGTTGCCCCGTTCAAGCCGCAAAATATGGCCTTGAACAGCGCCGTCACCGCAGACGGCGGTGAGATCGGTCGCGCCCAGGCCGCGCAAGCCCGCGCCTGTGGCCTGCCCCCGCATACCGACATGAACCCCGTGCTGCTCAAGCCCAGCTCCGATACCGGCGCGCAGGTCATCATTCACGGCCACAGCATCGGCAACATGGAAGCCCTGGATTATCACGCCTACAAAAGCACTGCGCGTACAGCCGTGCTGGCTTCGTACCAGCGCCTGAGCGCCCAATATCAAGCCGTTATCGTGGAAGGCGCGGGCAGCCCCGCTGAAATCAACCTGCGCGAAGGTGACATTGCCAACATGGGCTTTGCCGAAGCCGTGGATTGCCCGGTGATCCTGATTGCCGACATCGATCGCGGCGGCGTGTTCGCCCATCTGGTCGGCACGCTGGCATTGCTGTCCGCATCGGAACAGGCGCGGGTCAAAGGTTTTGTCATCAACCGTTTCCGAGGCGATTTGAGTTTATTGCAGCCCGGTCTGGACTGGCTGGAAGCCGAAACTGGCAAACCGGTACTCGGCGTACTGCCGTATTTGCTCGGCCTTCATCTGGAGGCGGAAGATGCGCTGCCGCGTGAGGCCAGCCAGCCACAGGGACGCTTTAACATCATCGTTCCCGCCCTGCCGCACATCAGCAATCACACCGATTTTGATGCGCTGCGCCTCAATCCGCAGGTCAATCTGCAATTCATCGCGCCGCACAGTCCGCCGCCCCCTGCCGACCTCATCATCCTGCCCGGCTCGAAGTCGGTGCGCACCGATATCGCCTGGCTCAAACAGCAAGGCTGGGACAGCGCCATCGCCAGACACCTGCGCTACGGTGGCAAACTCATCGGCATCTGCGGCGGACTGCAAATGCTGGGCACTGCCATCCACGACCCGCTGGGCATAGAAGGTGAAGCCGGCAGCAGCGCCGGACTGGGTCTGCTGGAACTGGAAACTACGCTGGCAGCGCACAAACAGCTACGCAATGTCAGCGGCATGCTCAGCCTCAACCATGCAGCCATTGCCGGCTATGAAATCCACGCCGGCATCAGCCAGGGGACAGCACTGCAACATCCCGCGGCATGGCTGGACGGCAAACCCGACGGCGCCATCTCGCCCGATGGGCAGGTACTCGCCACTTATGTCCACGGCATTTTCGACATGCCCGCCAGCTGCGACGCACTGCTGGCATGGGCCGGACTGCAACAGGCTGCCAGCCCTGACCTGGATGCGCTCTATGAAGCCAGTCTGGACATACTCGCCGACAATGTCGAACAGCATCTGGACACCTCAAAATTGAAAGCCATGCTCAAGCTATGACCCACCTCATCCTCGGCGGCGCCCGCTCCGGCAAAAGCCGCTATGCCGAACAACTGGCAATAACCAGCCAGCAAACTGTCAGCGTCATCGTCACCGCCCAGGCACAAGACGAGGAAATGGCGCAGCGTATCGCCCACCACCAGGCCAATCGTCCCGCCCACTGGCAAGTAATCGAAGCACCACTCGATCTGGCCGCAGCACTGCAAAGCCATGCTCAGGACGGCCACTGCCTCATCGTTGACTGCCTCACCCTCTGGCTCACCAACCTGCTATGCCAGACACCCGACCAGCTGCAACAGCAACGCGACGCCCTGCTGGCTGTGCTCCCCACCCTGCCCGGCACCATACTACTAGTCAGCAACGAAGTAGGCATGGGCATCATCCCCATGGGCGAACTCACCCGCCGCTTTGTTGATGAAGCGGGCTGGCTGAATCAGGCAGTGGCGGGGGTATGTGAGCGGGTGACGCTGGTGGCGGCGGGGTTGCCGCTGGCGTTGAAGGTTCCACAAGCATAAAGCGTGTATTTGAAAATACGTTGATTAATGTATTACAATGTGACACACACCGCATTACACAGGAGCTAACATGGCTACTTTGAATATACGTCTGCCCGATAGCCTCGACCAGCAATTAACTGCGTTGGCAGCGCAGACCCATCAGAACCGTTCCGATCTGGCCCGTACCGCGCTGGAGAAATATCTGCGTGAACAGGCACAGGAACGCATGATGGCCGAGATGGTTAAGGCAGCCCGATTCTTGGCAACAAATGCCGAAGCACGCGCAGAAAGTATTGCCATTGCGGAGGAGTTCCAGCCACTGGATAACGAAGCACTTGATCATGCGGAAGGCTACAAGCCCGGTGATCCAGAACCTGAACAGTGGTGGAAATAATGCGACGCGGCGAAATCTGGCTGGCGCGATTGAATCCCAATACCGGGGCGGAAGCCGGAAAAGTCCGCCCGGTACTGATTTTGCTCAATAACGAATTACTGGCTACCGGGATGAGCCCCATACTGTGCATACCCCTGACCAGCAAACTGTTTAAAAATCTGGGCGGTTTACGAGTCGAGATACCCTCACGCGGACGTTTGCTGAAATCCTGCTATGTCATGCCGGAGCAAATGCGCGCACTGGATCGCAGCCGTTTTAATGATACCCCACTCGCCAGTGTGACCGATGAAGAAATGATCGCAATTGAACGACTCTTCCTCGCTACCTGCGGCTTAGCACAATACCTTTCACCAGCTCATTAAGCACATATTCATACCGACTGAGTTTTTTATCTTTTGCTGCACAGCTCGAACCCGTGAAACAACTAACAAATTAATTCAAGTCAACTTGACTCCAACCCAACTTGTGCCGATACACCCCGCCAAACTCCGGCTGAAACGCAAAACTATCTGCTAACGGGATAGCATTTAACAAGGCATGCGCGGCGCGTATCACCCCTGCATGGGTAACGACCACAACACGTTCATGCTGTGCCATATCTTCCAGAAAAGCACTCACGCGCTGTGCCATCTGTAGATACGATTCGCCCTGTGGGGGCTGCAGGTTCACAAAGTCATTCGCCCAGGCACTGATAGCAGGTTCGCCGATGGCATCCCAGGCCATGCCTTCCCATGCACCGAAATCCATTTCCGCGACACGCGCATCCATTTTCGCGTTTGGTGCGAGGTGTTGCGCCAGCGCCAGACAGCGCTGCGCGGGGCTGGTGAAATACACCGCCTCACCCGCATCTGCCAACTGTGCTTTGACCTGACTGACTTCTGCATCGAAGCTGTCGGCCAGCGGCACGTCCATGCGCCCGTAGCACATACCCGCTACGGCGACACGGGTATGCCGCACCAGGATCAGTTCGGTAGTCATAGTAGAGCCACAACGCCCAGATAAAATACGGTTTCGCTCAATTGTTGCGAAGCACCCAGCGCATCGCCGGTGTAGCCGCCGAGCTTGCTGGTGAGAGTGCGCGCCAGCCACAGGCGCAACAGCAGCAAGGGTAGCAATAGCCACAGCACACTGACTGGCAACCACAGCAGTGGCAACAGGCCAATTAGCAACGCCAAACCCAGCGCGGGCAGGCTCAAGCCCTGTGCGACTACCTGTACTTTGCCGCCGCTGCTGCGGGCGTAATCGTGGGTGTAGATGAAACTCACGGCAAAGGCGCGGCTGAGGCCGTGACCGGCTATCAGTATTAACGGCACAGATGCAGTTGGCGCACTCAGCAAGGCGGCGAATTTCAGCCCGAGCACCGCCAGCAAGGCCAGTACACCATAGGTGCCGACCCGTGAATCCTTCATGATTTCCAGCCGGCGTTCCACGGTCATTCCGCCGTAGACACCATCGTAAAAATCGGCCAGCCCGTCTTCGTGAAATGCGCCGGTGAGCATAAAGCCAACAGCCAGCGCCAAGAGTAACGCCAGTGCTGACGGCCAGAATAATATTGCCAGGCTATACACGCCCGCCAGTATCGCGCCGACCAACAAGCCGATCAGCGGAAAATAACGTACCGACTGGTTCAACTGCGTGTCGGCATAACCCACCCAGGCGGGAATGGGGATGCGCGTCAGAAACGCTAGCGCAGTAAGGATGAGACGAAGCTGGTTAAGTAACATGCCGGGTTAAACTGCTTCGTGTCCACGAACAACACAAAAGGCACGAAAACAGTTCGTATCACGCGGTGCTTGACTGTTATTGGTGAATAACTCGCCACGCTGGAACAAATAAGCCATGCCTAGATTCATTTTTCGCGCCTTTCGTGTTTTTCGTGGACAAAATCTAAGCTTGCAAGTGCTCACTCACGCCAGCCGACTCGAATGTCGCCATCTCATTCAAAAAGGCAACGGCAGCCACCAGCAACGGGTAAGCCAGCGCGGCACCCGTACCTTCACCCAGCCGCAGCCCCAGATCGAGCAACGGGTGGGCATTTAAATGATTGAGCAGCTTGCGATGACCGTGCTCGTCGGAGCAATGGCTGAATACCGCGTAATCACGCAACGCCGGTTGCATCGCACTGGCGGCGAGATAGGCGGCGCTGGCAATAAAGCCATCCACCAGCACCAGCATGCCGCGCTGCGCTGCGCCGAGCATGGCGCCTGCCATCATCGCGATTTCCAGCCCGCCGTAACAGCGTACGGTTTCCAGCGCATCGGCTGATTTGCCATGCAATCCGACCACATCGCTCAATATTTGCAGCTTGCGCGCCAGTCCGGCATCGTCCAGCCCGGTGCCGCGACCAACGCAATCAGCCAGCGGCAGACCGGTATAGATATGCGTAAGCAGAGCCGCCGAGCTGGTGTTGGCGATACCCATCTCACCCAGTCCCAGCACGTTGCAGCCTTCGTCGGCCAGACCCTGCGCCAGTGCGGCACCATGCGCCACGGCCTGTTCGCATTGGGCAGCCGTCATTGCTGGTTGCTCGGTCATATTGGCGCTACCCATGGCCACTTTGCGGTTGATCAAGCCGGCAACACCGGCAAAATCCGCATTCACTCCAGCATCGACCACACGCAGATCCAAGCCGTTGGTACGGCAGAATACGTTGATCGCCGCACCACCACGCAGGAAGTTAAGCACCATCTGCTCAGTCACTGCCTGAGGGTAAGCGCTCACCCCAGCATTGGCGATACCATGATCGGCGGCAAATACCAGCATGGTTGGTTTGCACAACTGCGGCGTCAGCGTAGCCTGTACCTGACCGATTTGCAGCGCCAGCGCTTCCAGTTGACCGAGTGCACCCAGTGGTTTGGTTTTCTGGTCGATCTTGCTGCGCAGAGCAGTTGCCAGCTGGCGATCTAAGGCAGGAATAAAATATGACATCTTCATCACGCAAAACGTATATTGTCGCATAATACGGGTTCACCGAATTATTGAGGATTTATCCATGCCTAAGTTATCAACCGCCCAACGTCTGGGTGTACTACTTGCTCTGGTCGCCATGATTGCTTCAACGCGCATGAGCCATTTCGGCAGCGCCAATTTGTTACCTGACGCCAGCCTGGCCATGTTCTTGCTGGGCGGCATCATGCTCGGTGGCGTATCCGGCTTTGTCGTGCTCATGCTTACCACGTTCGGTCTGGATATCTACATGGCACAGTCCTCCGCCGAAGCGGCCTGGTGCTTCAGCCCCGCTTACGCCGGACTCATCCCTACTTACGCCGTGCTGTGGCTGACCGGCATGGCGCTAGCGCTGCAGCAACGCTTTGCCCAGCCGCTCATCGCATTTCCCGCCAGCATTGCTGCAGTCGGCGTGGCTTTCCTCATTTCCAATGCTTTTTTCTTTGCACTCAGCGGTGTCGCCAGCTCAGTTAGCTCCAGCGAATTCGTATTGGCAGTGGCGCCCTATTTCCCTGCCTATCTGACATCTGCCATGCTGTATCTGGCACCTGCACTGATTGCTGCCGCAGTCTGGCGGAAATCCCGACTGGCTGCATGGTAATCCCAGTCCATGCATAGCATGAACCAGCAGCTACTCAGCTATGCGCGCAGATGTGTCGCCATGGCTTTGCTGGTGCTGCTATCTGCGCCCGGCTTTGCGGCGCCTGCAGCCAAATTCACGCACAACCTGACCCTGGCTAACGGGGTTGAGATTCCGCTTACCACCTTCCGCGCGCACGGCAAGATAGCTATGCTGTGGCTGCCTTCGGAACGTGGTCTGCTACCCGCTGAGTACGATATCGCCGCCAAACTGGCCAGGCTGGGTGTTGAAGTCTGGCTGGCCGATTTGCATGCCGCGTATTTTCTCCCCACCGTACCCAGCAGCCTGCAGCAGATGCCGGCTGCGGATATGGCGCAACTGATCAGCGCAGTTCAGCAACGTAGCCACAAGCCAGTCTATTTGATCGCCGCTGACAAAGGTGCCGAACTGGCTTTGACAGCTGCCACAGCCTGGTACGGCAACCCGCATGATTTGCGGGGTGCAATATTGCTCTCACCCAATCTCCATGTAGCCACGCCAGAGCCGGGCGAAGACGCTCAGTTCCTGCCCATCACAACGGCGACCCACCTGCCCGTCTACATCCTGCAACCGGAGCTGTCCGCCTTGCGCTGGCGTGTCGACCAACTGCAAACGCTGCTGGAACAGGGTGGCGCGCCGGTGAAAGTGCAATTGCTGTCCGGCGTACGTGACCGCTTTTATCTGCGTGAGGATGTCTTTCCCGCCGAGCAGATAATGGCTGCCGCTTTACCGCAATTGATAGTGAATGCCACTCGGCAACTGAAAGGAATGCAACCGTGAAACACCTGTGGATATTGTTACTCGGCCTGATGTTAGCTACCAGCACTGCCCAGGCGCGCGAGCTCAAACCCTATCAGGGTGGCGCTACGCCGCCACTTGCACTTAAAGATCTCAGCGGCAAGACACACAAGCTCGAGGATTATCGTGGCCGGGTGGTGCTGGTTAATTTCTGGGCGAGCTGGTGCCCGCCGTGCCGCGCCGAAATGCCGTCGATGCAACGCCTGAAAGAAAAGATGGCAGGCAAAGCGTTCACCATACTGGCAGTGGATATGGGTGAACCAGCCGCGGTAGTGAATACCTATCTCAAGGAAATTCATACCGATTTCAGCATTCTGCTGGACACGGATGGTCATGCACTCAAAGCCTGGAAGGTGTTCGCCTTCCCGACCAGTTATGTAATCGATAGCAAAGGTCAGATCCGCTACGCGCTGTTCGGCCCCGTGGAATGGGATGAGGCCGACACGGTACAAAAAATCAGCGACTTGCTGCCACTCGCGGCACCGCAATGACCACACCTGAAATTCGCGTCATCACCAACCTCAGTGATCTCCCGGCAGCACAGTGGGATGCACTGACCGAGGGTAATCCGTTTTTAAGCCACGCCTTTCTGCTGGCCCTGCAGGAATGTGGTTGCGCAACGCAGCGCACCGGCTGGCAGGCGCAGTTTCTGACGCTGTGGCATGATGAACAACTGATCGGTGCGCTGCCGTTGTACCTCAAGCGCCATTCCTATGGCGAATATGTGTTCGACTGGGCATGGGCGGAAGCCTACGAGCGCCATGGTCTGGATTATTATCCCAAGCTGCTGTGCGCGGTGCCGTTCAGCCCGATTACCGGCTTGCGTGCGCTGGCGGCAACTGCGGAGTTACGCGTGCTGCTTATTCGGGCCGCGTTGCAACTGGCTCAGCAATTGGAGGTTTCCTCGTTGCACTGCCTGTTTCCTGACGCCGCGCAGGCACAGGAAATACAGCAGGCCGGCATGATGTTGCGCCAGGGGGTGCAATTTCACTGGCAGAACCCGGGCTATGCCGATTTCGACGCTTATCTTGCCGCCATGAACAACGACAAGCGCAAGAAGATCAAGCAGGAGCGACGACGGGTGCGTGATGCCGGGGTCACGTTTAAGCAATTCACCGGCAATGACATTACCCCGGCGCTGTGGGCATTTTTTGTGCGCTGTTACGACAGCACCTATATCCAGCACCGCTCCACGCCGTATCTGAATCTGGATTTCTTCCAGCGCATAGGCATCACCATGCCCGACAATGTGCTGCTGATCGTTGCCTACCGTGACGGTCAGCCCATTGCCAGCGCGCTCAACATCTACACAGCTGACACGCTGTACGGCCGCTACTGGGGGGCGCTGGAGTATCATCCGGGGCTGCATTTCGAAGCCTGCTACTATCAGGCGATAGAGTTTTGCATCGCCAATAAGATCGCGGTATTTGAAGGCGGCGCGCAGGGCGAACACAAGATAGCCCGCGGTTTTTTACCGGTCACCACCTGGTCGGCGCACTGGCTGGCCCATGCCAAATTCAGCGGCGCGGTGGAAGAGTTTCTGGCGCGGGAAACCCAGGGTATGGCGCGTTATACCGACGAACTGAATGAACGCAATCCGTTCAAGCAACTGCCGTCAGAGTGATTTGCGCCACACCAGCAACCTGTTGTTAGACGGCATCACCACATCCTGCAGCAACACCAGCCCCTGCGCTGTCGCCAGTTCACATACCGCTTCAAAATCACGGATGCCACTGAGAGTGTCGCGCGCTTTCAGCCACGCATCAAAGTTGGCATTGCTGGCCGAAGTGTAGGCGCCGCCATAATTGAATGGCCCGTACAGACACAACAGGCCACCGGATTGCAGTATCCGCCCTATGCCCTCAAACATACGCTGCACCGCCGACCACGACATGATATGCACGGCATTGGCGTTGAAAATGGCATCCACCTCGATCACCGGCCACACCGCATCAGTCACATCCAGCACCAGCGGCAACAGCACATTGGCCAGTTGCGCCTCATCCAGCCAGGCACGAATACCGGCATGATTCGGCTGCAGATCGCTGGTCTGCCAGGTCAGATGCGGCAGCGCCCGGCCAAAACAGACTGCGTGTTGGCCGGTGCCACTGGAGATTTCCAGCACCTGTTGGCGGTCGGCAAACAGCGTTTGCAGCTGATCCAGGATAGGCTGCTGATTGCGCTCGCAGGCTTCAGAGTATGGTTTCATCATTTCCAGTTGATCTCATAAGCAGTTTTAGCCCCGATCACACAGGCGGCTAGATTTTTCGGCATGCGTGCCTGCTCCGGGGTAACGGCAATCCGCCCGGCCATGATCTCCGCCAGTTTCTGCGGATAACGGGGTTCGCGTTCAGGTTCGGCAAAGCCGTCAGGATATACCGGCTGCAAATTACTATCGTATTTATCTGTAGCACCCAGGGTATGCAGCAACTCATGGGCAATCACTACATTGTTCTGGGCATCCTGCTCTGGTCGCGCAAAAGCGTGAATCACGCCGAGCAGACCTTTCTGCAAGCCCAGCGAATGTTCCAGCGGGATACCATCTTCACCCTGATGGTAGACCACAAACAGTTTGATGCGCCCCAGACTCTGCCAGAACGGGGTGTTATGAAACACGTAATAGCGCAGCTTCAAACTCCAGCGCAGCGTATCCAGCATACTGCCGTTCATCGGTTGCACCGGCGGTGCTTCTGCCACGACATTGCCCAGCGTTATCTGCGGTAATGGCAGCGGCTTGAGCCGGTAACGCTCACTCTGTTTGCGGACGAATTCGGGAATCTCCGCAAACTGTGCCGCATCCAGCCCCGCAATATAATGCGCAACTTCAGCAGCGTTATCGCCATTGATGGGATAGATCACTACTTGCAGCGGTTGCCGCCACTGCGCCACCGACCAGCGTTCCCAGTAAGTAACAGCGGCTATTACGCCGAGCAGTGATAATAAGATTAATATGCGCAGGCTGCGAAATGACAAGGTATGCTTTCAAAAAATAAGGACTATGAGCCGAGCAGTTTCACAGCACGCTAAATATGGGCCATCTTAGTTCAGCGCTGCTGCATTGACCAGCCCCATAATTATATGACGACAACACCATAAAAAACGGGCGCCGTAATTGGCGCCCGTTTTACCAGCACATGCCGTTATTACTAAGGCATCGTCGAAACGTAAGCTGCTACCGCCTGGATTTCAGCCGAAGTCAGATCGTGAGTAATCACCTTCATCACTGCACCTTTAGGACGCATTTCCGTATCCTTGAACACCCCTAGCTGCTTGGCAATGTAGTCAGCATGCTGACCGGCAATGCGCGGGAATGCGGCATTACCCTCACCCTTCGCACCATGACACGTCGCACACGCGGGCACATTCTGGTTAGACAACCCCTTGGTAAAAATCAATTGCCCTGCGGCTTCTTGCTGAGGGTGTGCCGGCTGGTCAGCCGTTGCCTGCTGTTGTGAGAAATGTGTCGCCAGTTGCCAGATTTGCGTATCAGTTAAATGCCGCGAAATCCCCCACATATATTCCGAACCGGCTGGATCAGAACGACCATGGCTTCTGAAATCAGTCAGCTGCGCGACCAGATAGCCCTGCTGTTGTCCAGCCAACTTGGGGAAAGTAGGATTGGTAGAATTGCCGTCAGCGCCGTGGCAAATGGAGCACACCTGCTGCGCTAATACCTTGCCGGAAACGGCGGGGTCGGCCAGATTGCGTGAACTGTCTGTCGTGGTACAGCCTGCGGCAATCGCCGTTAATGTCAGGATGAGACCGATAGTGATTTTATTCATGATGCTCTCTCCAATATTCCGTCATTCATGTTGGGCCTGCTGCGATCAATGCAGCCGCATTCAGTCAGCAATCAGCGCCTAGTAAGCACCCCATACGTAAAACAGCAGGGTGTTATCATCGCTGGCTTTTCTGCCCGCACCATCGGTGTTGCTGGATACGCCATTCACCTTATTGAACAGGGTATATTGCACCCCTAGCCGCATATATTGCAGTGGTGTCCAGAATAGCTCCGGGGTCCAGCCCTGGGTACCCGTTTGCGTTGCACCAGGATTATTGACACTATTGCTGACGTCAAAATAGGAAAGAGTTGCTCCATATTTTGCCTGATAGACGTAGGATGCTTTCGCCCGGAACGAATTTATATTTTCCGATAACGTCCCGGCAGTAGCTGAATCGATCGTCTCATGAATACGGGTCACGGTTGCCGTTACCGTATGCGGATCAAGCAGATATTGGTACTGGAAATCGATACTGTTATCGCGATAACTGTCAGTACCTAAGGTTAAATCAGTTGGGTCCTGATATTGCTGCACATCCAGATGCGTCACCCCGATCATGGCATTATGCGCCCCCCAGGCATGGGTCAGTGCCAGCCGTGCATACGGATTAGTACCTTTGATGATGGCCTGCGTGCCGTTACCCTGCGTCATAAAAGAAAAAACACCATTGCCGGTACGGTAACCTGTCAGCTCTGCATAGACCGTCTGATTCCAGTACACGTAAGCACCACCACCCACTACCTGCTGGCCAAGACCTCCATCCAGCATCGGCGTTGCCGCGCTACCGATACCAGTGCTGCCAGGCACAACCCCATAACCCCAGGCCGGATTGCTGTTCCACACATCCTGCACGCCGGGATTGTTATGCATGGTCACGCCGTAAATCAGATCGGTGTTGCTATTAATCAGGCGGTCGGCATAGCGGAAATCCATATTGTCAGCACCAGTATGTCCGGAGAAACCTGTGTCACCTGCATAATTATTGTAGGTAATCTGCGCAAACACACCCGCCTTATCTGTGATTTTCCCGGCAATAAACAAGCTGCCTGTATTGAACGTCAGCGTGCCATCCTGGGTATGACCTGCTGCAGGATCATTCACTTTGACCTTATTCGCCGTCAATACTGCCATTCCGGAAATTGGTACGGTACGCTCACCGATGGTGTAGCCGGTAAGCTTGAACATGCGTCCGTAAGGGGTCAGCTCCGGAAATTGGCCGCCGGCATGGCAGGCCAGACAGTTTTGCCCGGTCTGGCGGGCAAAGGCAGGAACCGCCTCTGCATTGACTGACAACAGCACCATGAGTGACGACATCAGCCAGGTCACGACCTGCACGATACTCAGTGAATGTTTTATGGGTTGCGCATTCGCCGGGAACGCCCCATGAGTGGCGCATCCTGTTGTTTTACGTTCATGCTCGAATTCACTCATGTCACCCCCATTAATAAGATAGGAATATCCTAATTTTCATTCTAGGCTGCATGGCTTACAACTCGCTGACAAGCTCAAAATGGAGCACACTCCAGGCATAGATCAAATCTGTGCAAGCAATACGGAAATACCCATTCCAGTTTAAATACAGGGTATATCTGGCATAATAGCGCCGAGCTGACCCCCATTTAATCAGGAACTGGCTATGACCTACGAAGAATATTTAGATGAAGTAACGACGCTGATCGCGGAACGCTACAAATTGATTGATGCTGCAGCAATACGTCTGGTAATGCAGGCACAGGATGCGGAATTTTTTGTCACTCACGATGAAAATCCGGCCTTGCGCACCAAACAGCAGGCGCAGCTGGATGCACGTACTATCTATGAACAACATCAGCGCCCAGGTTTATGAATTAGCAGCGAGATAACGAGCAAACTCATCTGCCGACAGCGGGCGGGGAAAATAATAGCCTTGTATTTCGTCACAATGCTGCAGGCGCAGTAACGATAACTGGCGGTCATCTTCTACACCCTCAGCAATCGTTTTAAGATTCAGGCTTTTGGCCATCTGAATAATGGCACGAACAATAGCGGCATCATTGGGATCATCCTCCATATCACGGATAAACGATTGATCAATTTTCAATTTATCCACATCAAAGCGTTTCAGGTAAGACAGGCTGGAATTACCGGTGCCGAAGTCATCAATTGCCAGTTTGATACCCAGGGTTTTTAACCGGCGCACCTTGCCCAATACGTTGTCTGCATCCTGTATCAGGATGGATTCGGTCAATTCCAGCTCAAGCAATGTCGGATCCAGCTCCGATGCTGTTAACGCACGGGTCACGCTCTGTTCCAAATCACCACGCTTGAATTGTACCGCTGATAAGTTTAGCGCCATGACCATCTCCGGCAAGCCTGTCCGTTGCCAGGCTACGGCCTGCCGACAGGCTTCCTGTAACACCCACTCACCGATGGGCACGATCAGCCCGCTATCTTCTGCTACGGATATAAAACGATCCGGGGACAGCATGCCGAGTTCAGGGTGCTGCCAGCGCAACAGGGCTTCTGCGCCGACTACCGCACCACTGGCCAGACTAATCTGTGGCTGTTAATACAACTCAAATTCATGCTTATCCAGTGCCTGGCGCAGGCCGTTACGTATCTGTAAATGATCAAGCGCATTTACGTTCATTTCTTCCGTATGGAAACGGTAGGTGTTGCGCCCCGACTCTTTGGACTGATACATAGCGGTATCCGCTTTTTTCAATAATGTATCAAAATCGTTACCATCGTCCGGATAGACCGCAATACCTATCGACAGCGAAGTCGTTAATTCGTGATGTTCAATAGTAAATGAACGTGCCAAATGCGCCAGTATTTTCTCTGCCACCACCACGATGCCATCACCATCATGAACATCTACCAGAACGATCAGAAACTCATCACCACCCTGACGGCTGAGGATAACAGTCCATTACATCAGACTGTTTCCGCTCCATGTATTCCACCAGCAAACTATGCGTGATTAGTTCAGCCTTATCATGCAGGCCGCCACACCAGATCCAGCTCGCGCGCGGCCTTGACATCATCGAGGCGACGTACAGGCTGGGTATAAGGCGCACCCTTTACCAGCTCAGGCGTAGCGTAAGCCTCTGCCAGTATGGATTTCATTGCCACCACAAATGCGTCCAGCGTTTCCTTGGATTCGGTTTCGGTAGGCTCAATCAGCAGGCACTCCGGTACCAGCATCGGGAAATACGTGGTCGGCGCATGATAGCCGTAATCCAGCAGACGCTTGGCAAAATCCATTGCGGTAACGCCGGTATCATCCTTGAGCTTCTTCAGGGTAACGATGAACTCATGGCTGGCACGACGGGTAGGAAACGCAATATCAAAACCGGCTTTCTGCAATTCGGCCAGCAGATAATTGGCATTCAGCGTAGCGAATTCAGCGACACGATGCATGCCTTCTGCGCCCAGCATGCGCGCGTAGATGTAGGCGCGCAGCAGCACCCCGGCATTGCCGTGATTGGCGCTCATGCGGCCAATCGTGGCAGGAATATCGCCTTCCACCAGCAGGCGATACTGGTCATTTTCCTTAGTCACTACCGGTACCGGCATGTATGGCAACAGACGCGTGGCAACACCCACCGGCCCTGCGCCGGGTCCGCCACCGCCATGCGGGGTAGAAAAAGTCTTGTGCAAATTCATGTGAATCACATCAAAGCCCATGTCGCCAGGTTTGACACGACCCAGAATCGCGTTCAGGTTGGCGCCGTCGTAATACAGCAGGCCGCCGGCATCGTGCACGATTTTCTGAATGTCCTGAATCTTCTTTTCAAATACACCCAGTGTGGACGGGTTAGTCAGCATCAGTCCGGCAGTATGCGGCCCCACGGCTGCTTTCAATGCTTCCAGATCGACGTCGCCTTCTTTGTCGGTCGGGATTTCGTGGACAGTATAGCCACACATCACTGCGGTGGCCGGATTGGTGCCGTGTGCCGCATTCGGCACGATAATTTCGCGCCGCGCATCGTCGCCGCGGGCATCGTGATAAGCGCGGATCATCGCCACGCCGGCGAATTCGCCTTGTGCACCAGCCATCGGCGCCAGCGACACACCGGCCATGCCGGTGACGTCCTTGAGCATTTCCTGCAGCTCATACATGGATGCAAGGAAACCCTGGCCAGTTGCTGCCGGAGCGAATGGATGCCGCGCCAGAAAGCCCGGCAGCATCGCCAGACTGTTACAGGCGCGCGGGTTGTATTTCATGGTGCAGGAACCCAGCGGGTAGAACTGCGTATCAATGGAGAAGTTTTTCTGGCTCAGACGTGTGTAATGGCGCACCACATCCATCTCCGAGGCTTGCGGCAACTGCGGCACATCCTGACGCAACAAGTGTGCAGGCAAATCGCTGCAATCGTCTAGCTGCGCAGGCATTTGTGCATGAGCGGCACGTTTAGGGCGGGAATGTTCAAATATCAGCATGGTCGTCTCTCGTTTATTTGCTCAGGGCTAGGCTTAATTGCTGCGCATAGCGTTGCAAATCGGCAGCGGTCTTGGTTTCCGTGGCGCAGATCAGCAACGCATTGCCCAGCTCAGGGTAATCCGCGCTGAGATCGTGTCCGCCCAAAATACCTTGTGCCTGCATGGCTGCCAGCACTGGCGCTACCGGACGATCCAGCTGCACGACTGCTTCATGGAAATAATGCCCGGCAAACGCCTGCTTCACGCCGGAAATGGCACTTAACTGCACGAGCAGGCTGCGCATATTCGCGTGTGAGCTAGCCGCTACCCGCTTCAAGCCTTCCGGCCCCAGCAAACTCATGTAAATGGTGGATGCCGTTACTACCAGCCCCTGATTGGTACAGATATTCGAGGTCGCTTTGGAGCGGCGGATGTGCTGCTCGCGCGCCTGCAACGTGAGGGTAAAACCCTGCTTGCCTTCCAGATCGACGGTGCGCCCGACGATACGGCCCGGCATCTGCCGCACCAGCGCCTGTTTGCAGGTCATGAAACCGTAATACGGCCCGCCATTGGACAATGGTGCACCTAACGGCTGGCCGTCACCGGTGGCGATGTCCGCACCGGCTGTACCCCATTGACCCGGCGCCTTGAACAGCGCCAGACTGGTCGGATTGGTCAGCGCAATCACGCGACCACCGTGCGCATGCGCCCAGTCAGTCAGCGCATCGACATCTTCCAGCGCGCCGAAGAAATTCGGCTGCGGGATCACCAACGCGGCAAAGTCACCCATGTCGGTAGTCGGCACTGGCGTAGTGCCAGTGGCGAGGTCATAATCCAGCTCCACCAGTTCGATATGCTGATTCTTCACCATCGCACGCACCACCGAACGGTACAGCGGCGATACGGTTTTCGGCATCAGTACGCGCATCGCACCTTTATGCGCGCGCACCGCCATCAGCACCGCTTCGGCCAGCGCCGAACCGCCGTCATACAGCGAAGCATTGGACACATCCATACCAGTCAGGCTCGCCATCATGGTCTGGTATTCGTAGATCAGTTGCAGCGTACCCTGCGAAGCTTCCGCCTGATACGGGGTATACGCCGAATAGAACTCGCCACGCGTGGTAATTTGCCATACCGCGGCCGGAATATGATGTTCATACGCCCCCGCGCCGATGAAATTCAACTGCCGCCCATCCTGGTCTGCGCGTTCGTGCATGAGGCGGCTGACTTCCATTTCGGTCAGTGCCTCAGGCACCTGCGTGAGCTTGCCGCTGCGCAGCGCCTCGGGGATTTCATCAAACAATGCGTCTATCGACGGCGCGCCGATGGCGGCGAGCATCTGGGACACATCTTCATCGGTATGCGGAATAAATGGCATGAAAAGTCCTGTTTCTGTTATCTGAAATTAATGTGCTTCGGATTCAACCAACGCCTGATACGCCGCGGCATCCATCAAAGCATCGACATCTGCACTGTTGGCCGGCTTGAGCTTGAACATCCATGCGGAATAAGCATCTGCATTGATGGCTTCAGGCGCAGCTTCGACATCGCCGTTAGCGGCAACCACTTCACCGGCGACAGGCGCGTACACATCGGACGCCGCTTTAACCGATTCCACTACGGCACATTCTTCGCCTGCAGCCAGCGTGCGGCCGACGGCCGGGTTTTCCACAAACACCATGTCGCCTAATAAATCCTGAGCGTGGGCGGTGATGCCTACGGTGACGGTGCCATCTGCATTGGTCTTAACCCACTCGTGGGAAGCGGTGTATTTCAAATCTGCCGGGATACTCATCTGTGTTACTCCTAGGTTGTCTGTCTAAAATCAGGAAATTAATGACTTGCCGTTGCGTGCGAACGGGTAGCTTACCACTTTCGCTTTAAGCTGTTTATCGCGTACCGCTACTTCGACTTCGGCACCCGGCGCAATGCCCAGCGGGATACGTGCCAGCGCGATGGATTGCTGCAAAGTCGGAGAGAAAGTGCCGCTGGTGATTTCGCCGGCACCGTGTTTGGTATTGACCACCTGATGAGCGCGCAATACGCCTTTGTCCAGCAACACCAGACCGACCAGCTGCATGTTGATGTCACGCGACTGCAATGCCGCTTTACCAATAAAATCGCGTTCGCTCTTCAGGTCTACCGTCCATGCCAGACCGCTTTCCAGCGGATTGGTGGTTTCGTCCATATCCTGACCGTACAGGTTCATCCCGGCTTCCAGACGCAAGGTGTCACGCGCGCCCAGACCAATGGGTTTCACCCCCAGATCAGCCAGATGCCGCCACATCGCATCAGCCTCCGCTACCGGCAACACGACCTCGAAACCATCTTCGCCGGTATAACCGGTGCGGGCAATGAAATACTGCTGGAATTCCACCGCATTGAACGGTTTCAGCGCTTCAGTCACCGCCTGCGCACCGGGAATGGCTTCCCATACTTTGGCACGGGCATGCGGGCCTTGCACGGCAATCATCGCCAGGTCGCGGCGTGGGGTGACAGTAAGCGCTCGCCCTGCTGCCTGTTTCTGCATCCAGGCCACGTCTTTGTCCGCAGTACCGGCATTGACCACGATACGGAACCAGTCTTCGGTCATGAAATAAATAATTAGATCGTCGATCACGCCACCTTCAGGATTGAGCATGCATGAGTACAGCGCCTTGCCGCTCACGGCGAGCTTGTCCACATTGTTGGCCACCAGCCCGCGCAGGAAACCGCGCACGTCGTCACCCTTTACGTCTACCACCAGCATGTGACACACGTCGAACATGCCGACATCGTTGCGCACCTGATGATGTTCCTCGATCTGCGAACCGTAATTGACCGGCATATCCCAGCCGCCAAAATCAACCATCTTGGCGCCCATGTCACGGTGTGCTGCATTCAGTGGAGTCTGCTTTAACATTGTTTTCCTGTCATTTACTGTAATCCGTTTGCACCACGCAAAGCATCTAGTTGACTGAAATATTTAATTTAACTATTATGTTTGCGCGACTAGTGTACTCGTTCCAAAGCGAGTCCCTCCCCCTAAGGGGCTGGTCGTTCCTAATTCTCTAAGGCCAGCGCTGTATATTTACATTTCCGCTGGCCTTTATTTTTTCCCACGCATCTTTTACAGCATTCTCATGCCAACGGTCAGGTATATCCGTGCGATTTTCATATCGCCCTGCCATATACACCAATAAATCAGCAACTTGCAGGAAACGGCTATGGTGTGACTGGGTAAAGTAAACAGTATCGAGCAGTCGTCCCAGCGGCTTACCAAAATACATTGGTGTTTTGCCTTGTGTTTTGTACTCTGAAAAATCCACAACTGCACCTGTTACTTCATCAGCTTCATAATCCCCAAATACCAATCCCAAATCATTTGCTTGATCAAGGTACTCAACAAATCGCTCAAGAATCAACATCAAACCCAATCGGTAAGCCGGTATCGGATATTTGTATTTCTGCTGATGCCGTTCAACATTAATACAAACCATTCTTACAGGAATATGGTTATCAGTAACAAAAGTAGCCACATCTTGAAATACCCGTACACGATCTTCCAGCTTCCGTCCCTTGGCATTACCTTTGCCATGAAACAATTCTTTCCCGTGAAATTCATTGGCCTGGATCAGCGAACGAGCACCAAAAAAATTGAAAGCAATCTGTCCCAGCGTGTTTTCAAATTCAATCGCTTTTTGATCAGGAATCAATAACCCACCAAGAAAGAAATGCGGGTTCTCGGGAGTATGTTTGTTTTCATCAAAGTAACAAAGATGCATATAGCCCTAAATAAAAACTACAGTGATAACTGTTGAATTTCTTCCGCATAATAACTGCTGCGCACCAGCGGTCCGGCTTTGACCCAGTCAAAGCCCATGGCGCGCGCTTCGTTTTCGTATTCAGTAAACACATCCGGATGGATATAGGCTATCACCGGCAAATGATCCAGGGATGGGCGCAAATACTGCCCCAGCGACACCCTCGATACCCCCGCATCGCGCAAATCACGCAACACAGCCAGCACCTCGTCGCGTGTTTCACCGAGGCCAAGCATAAGTGCGGATTTAGCCGCGACGCCCGGCTGTTGCGCGGCCAATTCGAGCAGGCTTAACGAGCGTGTATATTTGGAACCGCGGCGTGCCGTCTGATATAGGCGCGGCACGGTTTCCACGTTATGCCCCCACACCAGATCGCGGCGCGCCGCTGGCGGCAATGCGGCCAGCGCCTGCATCACCGTAGCTACCGCGCCAGCCTGATTCTGCTGAAAGTCGGGGGTCAGAAACTCGATACCCATTTGCCCGTCGCGTTCGCGCAATTCGCGCAAGGTTTCGGCAAAAATTAACGCACCGCCATCAGCCTGATCGTCGCGGTTAACCGAAGTCAGCACGATATAGCGCAATTGCAGTTCCAGCACGGCTTCGGCGACACGTCGCGGCTCATCAGTATCGAGAAAACCGGGCTTGCCGGTTTTTACGGCACAAAAACCGCAGGCGCGCGTACAGGTATCGCCCAGCAACATGAAGGTCGCGGTGCCTCGACTCCAGCATTCGCCGCGATTAGGGCAACGCGCTTCTTCACACACGGTATGCAGGCGATGTTCATGCACGGCGGCGTCGGTCTTGCCATAATGCACATCCTGGCCCAGATTCTGCCGGATCCAGATAGGCATACGCACGGCATTGGGCTGACGGGCTGGCTCGGTGATTATGTTGATGGTATTGATAGTCATAGTCGGTAAATATAAAAGTGGTAACGATGTGCCATCATCACCCCCCTGTCCTATTTACCTGAGAGATTACAGCACGATGATCGCGCCGTGTGCCCCTTCGGTGGACGCTGTTCGCGTCGCTCTCCAGAGATGTCCTGTGCTTTGCGGTTCGGGGGCCTGAGCGATTCTGGGTGAATTACGCCTTCGGCGGCAATCTCGGGTAGCCTAAGCTGACAACGATTTGCACTCTCCCGCAGACACTGCGGACAAGCCAAGACTATACCTGAAATAGGCGCAAAATAGAATACAACACAGTCCCTGTATTTGCCTTCATATTATTGCAGCATTTGCCATTTAGAATCATCATCTTTGATTACTTAGGTCGTGTCATGACTGATAATCCGCATCTTGTTTACTGCAAAACAGCCAAAGGCCAGGAAGAAATCCGTAGCCGTCACCACGGCCTGCTCTCCCGGCAACGCAGCGCGCTGATACTGATGGATTGTGCGAAAAGCATAGGCATCATTGCCAATGCAATACCGCTTCCAGAGCTACAACAGACCGTACCCTTCCTGATGCAAAGCGGATTTATCGTGTTAGCCGACGAACAGCGCGAGCAGGCGAACCGTATTGAACTGAAACCAAAACAGAGACTCGATGATATAAATCTGGTGGCTACGTCCAGCAAACCGGCCATCATCTCCCCGCCGCAACTAAATCAGCCGCCGGATTTTATCGAGAACGTGAAACACTTCATGATCACCACCGCGAATACCTATCTGGGATTGATGGGCGCAGAAGTCATCAGCCGTATCCAGCGTTGCCACAATGCAGATCAACTCATGGCTGCAGTGGCGCACTGGCACATGGCCTTGCGTGACTCCAAGATCGGTGCAGCCTTTGCTGCCGATTTTCTGGAACAGGTCAAATTCGAACTGCACAGCGGCAATTGAAATCGACTGTTGTTGTTCTGCTGCATTAGCGTCAGAAACAAGAACTAGTTTAACCACACTTATACGCAGAAAAAATTCACCTATCACCACAATTAATAAATAAAAACCTTTTCACATCAATAAAATACATTGATACTGTGCATATCCGCAATATAAAAATTCCACAGGATGTGTAAATGAAAAATCTCATGCGTCTATTCGGAATTATTCATGGATTGATGGCATTTCTCTTTGCTTGCGCAGCACTTATGCTCATTGCAATTGCTGCCCACATGGGATGGATGGCCTTTGCCATCAATCTGGACCGGGGCGCAGCGCAAACGATTATCGAAGCTATCGGGCTGTTAGCCGCTGCCGTTGTCGCGCTACAGATTGCCCAGACCACATTATTGAGGAAGAGGTTATTCGTGACGCCAACATCAGCGCGCCAACCCGAGTACGACGATTTTTGTCCAGATTTTTTGTGGTTGTCGTGGTCGCGCTGTCCATCGAAGGGCTTGTTGCCACGTTCCGTGCCATACACGAAAATCCCGCACAGCTTCCATACGCCGCGAGCATCCTGGTTGGGGTAGGTGTACTTCTCGCCTCATGGGGCTTATTCATACACCTTAACCGTTCTGCCGAAGAACTGGAGCCTGAAGCAATGGCGGATGCAAAGCGGGAAGACCTGAAACTCAAATAGCCCTGCTCCAGGGCCACCCATCGTTCCAAGCTGGGCATCCACAGAAAGACTGATATGCGCTCACCTGGCATTATTCGTAGAGGCTGGGTTTTCTTCACCCTGACGCTGGCGCTCTTGATGAGTGGTTGCGCATCCTCAGCGAGTCCATGCATTGCTGGCCCAGGCTCAGAAAGTATTAAAAATTTCTGTGTGGTAACGCCCGATGTGCTGTGGCGCGGAGCGAGCCCTGATGAGGAAGGCGCTGCGTGGCTCGTTAACCATGGCATTCACACGATTGTAAATCTTGAACTGCTCCATGATGATTTGCACACGTTTAGTCAAGCCAGCATCCAAAACACCCCCAAGTACACGGTGGGTTACTTTCGCATACATGATTGGGAACCTTTCGCGCTATTCCCGTCAATTGAAGATGATAACGTTGCGCATTTCCTTGCGATCGTCAGTCAACAGCCCAAACCTATCTATATCCACTGTCGTTCCGAGCAAAATAGGACAGGGTTAATGGTTGCCGCCTACAGAGTGATTGTTGAAGGTGAAAATACCGAGAACGCCATTGCAGAAATGGCGCGTTATCAGGGGCTGTGGTTTGAAATCGATGCGAAATACATTCGTGGCTTAACCCGAACGACGCGAAGAGATCCGCCTCAAAGCTGCGCAGTGGATACCGAAACTTAAACAAAATGCCCAGATCGTCTGCGAGAACGGCGCATGCGCCATCTCGGATCGCTGAACCTGAGTAGCATGCGCTCGCGTGCAATTGCGTCTACCATTCCAAGGCGATTACCTGCTTACTAAAGGCAACTCTCATAAAATAGAAAATGGAATCAACGAATAAAGATTAATCGAGTTTGACCCCGTCAGTTTCATTCAGTGCTGAGGGTATAAACCCTTCATTCGACAAAGCACGAATTACACCCCGCATCAGGTAATTGCTACTAAAGCCGATAGTGTATTGGCGCGCCCCCTCCTTGATCGGCTGCAACATCTTTCGCTCCACTAATTTTTTAATTTGATAGGTACGCTGTGCAGCTGACATACCAGGCATGGCAGCTGCCAGATCAGCAGCCTTGGCCACGCCATTTTTTGCGGTTATTTGTAACACGCTTTCTTCTATCGGGGTGATGAGCATTCTGTCCTTGGCATAAGCAAGTGCAGGTGTAAGAATCTTGTCACTCAAATAACTGAAGTCAGTCAGTCGATCAACTTTGCGTAATTCTTCCAGAACGCCTTGCAATACATAAATACACCAAGCTTCTAGTCCTTCTGAGGTGCCTGTGTCGGCTCGTGCCAGCATGGCATAGTATTGATCGCGGTCATTGCAAAAAACTGCTGTCGGGTTCAATACTCTTCCGCCAGTTTTCACATTGAAGCCATACTTAATCAGTAAAGTATAGGTTAGCAGGCGAACTACGCGGCCATTGCCGTTGCCAAATGGATGAATCCAGCCGAAACGATGATGCGCCAACGCCACCTTGATGAGGTCATATTTTGGCGGGTGAGTTTCATTGATAAACGCCACCAACTCCTGCATATAGTGTGGCACCTGTATGGGTTCTGGTGGCAAGTGCTCTGCCTGTGCAATGATTACCTGCTTCTGACGGTATGCCCCTGGCGTAGCATCACCTTCTCGTACCAGGTCTTTTACCGCGATAGCGTGTAGTTCACGAATGAAGTGTTCTGTCAGCCCATCATTGGGGTGAATATTTTCCTCAATGTACTCCATGGCGTCTTCAATATTTTCCATTTCCAACAGCTGGTCAGATGGTGACTGCTGCGTACCTTCCAGCTTGCTTTCCACATAATCAGCCAACGTCGTGTGATTGCCTTCAATACGAGCCGAACCTAAACTTTCCAGCATGTGGAAGATGTCTTTAAGCTGGAAAAAAACCGGTGCCGGGGTTGTGCCATGTAGTTGCAGACGACGCAAATGTTCCAGCTCGGTCAAAACGTCAACCAGCGGAGAGTCAAACGATGGGTTGAGTAAACTTAAATCATAGTGACTAAATGCAGGCATGGTGAAATTTTTCTATAGAGATGAAAACAAACATCTCTAATTAAGCAACAACATGGCAATAAAAACAATATATTAATTTATAATTTAAAAAAATTATCTTTAAAACTGTCAAAAAACAAGTTGACTAACATCATCTATGAAATCTAAATACATGACAGTCTTTTGATGAACCACATGAACAACTCAAGACGGCTCCTATGGGTTCTCTAATCCGTCAGCACCACCCTGCAGCTGATAGTCAGACAATTGCATAGTGGCAAACGATCCATATTCAAGCCGTTTAAATGTCACCACCTTTAATTTATGCTGGATAAATCTGATTGATTATTTCAGCAACCAGCTTAATCATATCCAATGCTTGACTGTCCAATGACGTGGCGCCATGTGCATAATGGTTACGCAACGCAGGCATTGTTTCTAATATCGTCGCCAAGTAGTCATGGTTGCGATCTTCATCTTTGATTTCATACTTGGCATTATCAATAACAATTTCAGTTAAATTGAGCCGCCTCATCTGCTCGATGGCCTCAATTCTAGTCCGCTGCTGTGCATTCATTTCTGTCCGATGTTGCCATACCTTGAAATTCTCATTTTTCAAATGTGAGTTTTCAACAGCATATGACAACAGGGCGCTTAAACCAGGTTTAGATTTAAGCTTCTTTTTTCTGGATGCAATTACTTCAAGCTCAAAACGCTCACGCAGTGCAAGCTCAAGACAGGTGTATGCATGAAGTTTTGCCACAGGATAAAAGCGGTAGACGAACCAAGCATATAAATAAAGATTCTTGGCGGTCTCGAATTGAATGCGTATATCGTCTGGTACGCCTTTATGTAAAACGATTTCAGCAATGGCATCATGCTGATCTTTAACCGTGATCGGCTGATTCGTCAGAAAAGAAGTCGCTGGGATTCGGCTATCCGGCTTGCATACATCTTCAGGAGAACGAAGAAAATCAGGATGATCACTCATATTGTTTTCTAGTGCCATTTATTTTTATTAGGTTACTGCCTGTTCAACCAGCACATCCGCCAGCTTCTGCTGCAACTGGCTGGCGGCGGTGATGCGGGATTTTAGTTGGTCGCAGATAGCCATCAGTTCATCGACTTTGGCGACGATGCGGTGTTGTTCGGCGAGGGGGGGAATTGATAATGGAAAATTATTCATTGAAAATAGTGACAAGTTCATTATGGTTGTACCACTTACGCTATTCAATGCGTATTCCATAAAATATGGACTCTCAATTAATACTTTTACAAAATGCTTATAAATCAGGTTGGCTAAATTGAAATAACATGCGCTTTTACCAAGAATGATATTTTCATTATTGTAAAAGGCCACATTACCAATAGTACCGTTGATGGAAACAAGTACCGTTCTTTCATTTAAACTTTTCCTGTGCTTTTTCATTTCATCCAAGGACACAGTTTTTGTTTCAGGCTTAATAGTGATCTGACCATTATCAAGATTGTTGCCATTCACAAAATAGCACTCGGAATTTGGCGTATAGGTTGGCGTACCATGTAATCCATCACCTAATACATACACAATATCCTTAAGCCTTACCCACTCCCAACCTTGTGGCAGTTCAAACGATTTTTCCTCATCGGAAATCGGCGCAAGTGGCTTGTCTTTCTTAATCTTGCCATCGGCAACTAGCCTGGCTTTCTCAGCCTGTATGCGCTTGAGCAATTCACAGGCAGGCTCATCATTCGGGTCTTGCGGCACGAGTTTGCCCATTACTGCCAGTTGCAGTAGGGTTTGTTTGAGGAGTTCGATGCTGGTTTCGGTAGTGAACAGGGTGTCGAAATGCGCAGCGATGCGCTGCCAGTTGGCGCTGAAATCTGCGGCGCTTTGCGATAGGGTGAGCGTGCCTAGCAGTTGGCTCACGAGCTTTTCGTGGGCTACTGCGGCGTTGTTGTGCTGGGTTTCCAGCTGGTCGCACAGCGCCATCAGTTCATCAACTTTGGTGACTATGCGGCGTTGTTCAGCAAGCGGAGGGGTTGGCACGCAATAGCCTAGCAATTCATCTTGCCTGATGCCTGCGACCGTCATTCCACTACCTACAATTTTCAATGTGCTGTAGAACTTAATGAAGTAACCAATATCAAGTTGCGATGTGATTTTTAATGCTTTTAGATCTTGGTTTATTGCCACATCCATAGCTGCGATAGCTATTTTGCCTAGCCCCATTCGAGTACATATTAACAAGTCCCCCTTATTTGCTAGTTTGCTTCCAGCCTCAAGACCGTCTTCCGTGATGTGGTCTTGCGTTGATTCAAGAAATTTATCAACATTCAAATCCTTAACGCTCGCCCAAGGAATATCACCATTCCAGAATTCAGAATTATTTTTACTTGGTGTTCCACCGCTAAGTATACTTAGAACAAAACTATCAAGCCGCGCCCAGACCCAGCCATGCGGCACTTCAAACGGTCTTTCTTCATCCGATATCGGTGCCAGTGACTTACTTTTCTTAATCTTACCTTCCGCAATCAACTTGGCCTTTTCAGCCTGTATGCGCTTGAGCAATTCACTGGCTGGTTCATCATTCGCATCTTGCGGCACCAGCTTGCCGCGCACAGCGAGTTCCAGTATCAACTCGCGCAGCTTCCTGATGCCATACACGCTGGCTGCATTACCTGAACTGCGGCCACGGCCTGATTTCTTCTCGGTATCGGCTTGTGTCCAGATATCGATATGATCGGTAAGCAATTGCTGTATGGCATTCATGCCTGCGCCCCGCGTTGAAGCGCCTCACCCAGTATGTCTTTCAGTTGGCTGCGTAGCGTGGCAATGTCATTCTGCATGGCGCTGTATTGCGCCAGCAGCACATCGGGGTCATGGATTTCCTGCTCACCCTCATGCGGGTTTTTGCAATCGAGGTTGTAGTTGCGTGCCTTGATGTCTTCCAGGCTGACTTTCCACGCGTATTCGTTTTCCACACGTGTTTTGAAACCGTCGGCGTCCTTACCCCACCATTGTTCCAGCGGCGTGAATTCTTCCACCTTGAGGGGTTTGGTTTTGTTGTAGGCTTTTACGCCCGCAGGCAGTGGATGTTCGTAAAACCAGATGTGCCGGGTGGGCGTGCCTTTGGTGAAGAACAATAGGTTGGTCTTGATACTGGTGTAGGGCGCAAACACGCTATTGGGCAGGCGCACGATGGTGTGCAGGTTGCATTCTTCCAACAGTTTTTCCTTGATGCGGGTTTTGATGCCTTCGCCGAACAGAAAACCATCCGGCAACACCAGCGCGGAGCGGCCACCAGATTTCAGCAACTGCATGATCAGCACCAGAAACAGATCGGCAGTTTCGCGGGTACGGAAGGTTGCGGGAAAGTTGGTTTCGATGCCGTCTTCTTCCATGCCGCCGAACGGTGGATTGGTGACAACTACGTCCACACGCTCCTTCGGTGTCCAGCTGATCAGCGGACGCGCCAGCGTGTTGTCGTGGCGGATATTACTCGGCACGTCAATGCCGTGCAGGATCATATTGGTGGTACAAAGCAAATGCGGCATCGGCTTTTTCTCGATGCCGAAAATACTGGCCTGCAATTGCGTTTCGTCTTCTACGGTGTTCACATCCTGGGTGCGGATGTGTTCTATTGCGCAGGACAGGAAACCACCCGTGCCGCAGGCGGGGTCCATTACCTTTTCACCCAGGCGCGGGTTGACCATGCGCACCATGAATTCGGTGACCGCACGCGGTGTGTAAAATTCACCCGCGTTGCCTGCTGCCTGCAAATCACGCAGCAATTGTTCGTACATATCACCGAACATGTGGCGCTCCTGCGCCTTGTTGAAATCCACGCCTTCCTGAATCTTGTTAATCACCTGCCGGATCAACTGGCCGGATTTCATGTAGTTGTAGGCGTCTTCAAATACCGAGCGGATCACATAGGCACGCTGATCGCCGCCTTTGGCTTCCAGATTCTGCAGGGCTGGGAACATGTCGTTGTCGAGAAACTGTTTCAGTTCATCGCCAGTCATGCCTTCGGCATTGGCTGCCCAGTTGCGCCAGCGGTATTGCTCTGGCAATGGCGATTGGTAGTTGGTTTGCAGAAGCTCCCATTCGGTTTCACGGTCGTCAAAGATTTTCAGGAACAGCATCCATACTAATTGGCTCAGGCGCTGGGCGTCACCATCGACACCGACGTCTTTGCGCATGATGTCCTGGATGGATTTAATGGTGGAGGAAATGCTCATAAATAGGACTGCTTATCGGTAAGGGTTCAAATCAGGCGTAAAGGTTTCGTTCTAATTCATGCAGTGCAGCGATGTAGGCTTGCTTACCACCAAAGGCGGATACTATTTCGCTGGCTGTACCCATGTGCTTGAATGGGTCGAGGGTGAGGATTTTGATGTCTTCGATGTTTTCTATGCCGGTATCGGCGTATTTTTCCAGCAGGCTTTCCAGCACCTTGCGTGCTTGTTCGCCGTATTTGGCAAAGTAGTTACGTTTTTTTACCTGCTCGGCTCGTTCACGGCGGGTGAGTGGCGGTTGGTCAAAGGCGACGTGGCAGATCAGGTCGAAGGCATCGAAATCCTTGCCAACTTCTTCGGCTAATGCTGCCAGCAATACACCGTGCGCTTCCAGTTCTTGCAGGATGGCGGCTTTGCGGTCAGCTTGAGTCCAACTGCGCAGGAATTCATCGAGTGACGCATAATCCTTGCGCACGGTCTGGCGAGTGTAATCCTTGAGCGATTCGGTAATCAGCTTACCGTCTGAGCCGTAATATTGCACGCGCTCGGCGACTACATAGACAGAAACATCGCCGAGTACGTATTTCACCCGTTTGGTGCCTGATTCATCGTTAGGGAAATCCACATCGGGCTGGATGATCTCGCCATCCGTGCCTGTGGGGTTTCCATTCTCATCCAGGTCGATTTCAGTTTCTTCATCTGGCGGCACGACTGGATCATCGCCCTTCGGTTCGTAAATTGATTCTGGCGGGCCATCAAAGGCTTCGTCGGCAAACAACTCAGTCGCCTTTTTGAAATCCATGATGGTGAACCAGTATTTGTCGTAATCTTCGTTGATGCGCGTGCCGCGCCCGATGATCTGCTTGAACTCAGTCATTGACTTGATGTGCTGATCCAGCACTACCAGCTTGCAGGTTTGGGCATCAACACCAGTGGTCATCAGCTTGGAGGTGGTGGCAATGACGGGGTAACGTTCTTCCGGGTTGATGAAGTTATCCAGCTCAGCTTTACCTTCTTGTTCATCACCGGTAATACGCATCACGTATTTGCGGCTTTCCTTGACCCGTTCAGGGTTCAGGTTGACCAAGGCTTGGCGCATACGCTCGGCGTGGTCGATGTCGTCGCAGAATACGATGGTCTTGGCGTAAGGGTCTGTTGCTGTCAGAAATTCGGTGATTTTGCGTGCGACCAGCTCGGTGCGCTTTTCCAGCACCAGCGTGCGATCCATGTCGGTCTGGTTATAAACACGGTCTTCTATCACGTTGCCATTTTTATCAGTCTGGCCTTTGCTGGGACGCCAGCCTTGCACGTCTTTGTCGATGTCGATGCGAATGACTTTGTATGGCGCAAGGAAACCATCTTCTATGCCTTGCTTCAGGGTGTAGCTGTAAACTGGTTCGCCAAAGTAGTGAATGCTGGAAACATCCTTGGTTTCTTTCGGTGTAGCGGTTAGCCCCACATGGGTGGCATTGGAAAAATACGCCAGTATCTCGCGCCATGCGGAATCTTCTGCTGCACTGCCACGATGGCATTCATCGATTACGATCAGATCAAAGAAATCTGGGGAGAATTGTTTGTAGATGTTTTGCTCTTCTTCGCTGCCAGTAACAGCCTGATACAGCGACAGATAAATTTCGTAGCTCTTGTCGATCTGGCGCTTGCTTATTTTGGTCATTGCCGCACCAAACGGTTTGAAATCGTTGTTCTTGGTCTGATCCACCAGTATGTTGCGATCCGCCAGAAACAGGATGCGCTTCTTGGCACCAGACTTCCATAAACGCCAGATGATCTGAAATGCGGTGTAGGTCTTGCCAGTGCCAGTAGCCATTACCAGCAGAATGCGCTGCTGACCTTTAGCCACGGCTTCCACTGTGTTGTTGATGGCATTGGCTTGGTAGTAACGCGGGGCGCGGCCTGTGCCATCATCGTAGTAAGGCATTTCTATCGTGTGACGAGCATCTGCTGTCTCAATGCCTTTCCACTGGCAATAGCGCTGCCATAGCTGTTTGGGAGTGGGAAAGGCATCCAGTGCCAGTTCCTGCTCAGTCCTGTCTGCTAACCCTGTGCAGTCATGGAACAGAAAACCGTCACCGTTGGAACTGAATACAAATGGTACGCCTAGCGTTTCGGCATAATTTAACGCCTGCTGCATACCGGCGCCTACACTATGGCTGTTGTCCTTGGCTTCGATGACGGCAAGTGGAATGTTTGACTTGTAATACAGGATGTAATCGGCACGCTTCTGCTCACCACGAGTGTGCAACTTGCCACGAACGATGATACGACCTTTAGTAAAGCTCACTTCCTCGCGAATCTGGGTGTGTAAATCCCAGCCCGCATTAATGACGGCTGGTGTGATGTACTTAGTGCAGATGTCGCGTTCAGAGAGGCTTTTCTTGCCGGTCATGGGGTGAAATATCCTTGGGTACTACTGTTCAGTTGGCTTAGATGTCCTAGATGAAAGTTATATCAGATTTAGTTAATGACGTGTAGGAAATTCAAGCATCTCACTCCCAGCAGGCTTCATGTCAACCCGATCAAGATTATTACTAAGCAAACGATCAACAGAAGTATATGTAGCGGCCTCGACGCATAACAAATAAGTTCAGATTGTGATCGTTTAGCGAACCACAATCTGAACATTTAGTTAGGACAAATGAACAGCGTCTAAAAGCTCTATTTTAGCGTGTCTTAATTTACGACTTTAATTGCACAGAACAGCTGCGCAATTTGAAGTAAGCACTACTCCACCGTCACAGACTTTGCCAGGTTACGCGGCTTATCCACATCCGTGCCTTTTTGCAATGCGGCATGATAGGACAAGAGCTGCAACGGGATGGTATGCAGGATCGGCGATAGCCAGCCGGCATTATCCGCCAACTGCATCACGTGCACGCCTTCGCTGGCGCTGATATGCGTATCGGCATCGGCAAACACGTACAGCTCACCGCCACGGGCGCGCACTTCCTGCAGGTTGGATTTGAGCTTTTCCAGCAGGGCGTCGTTGGGGGCGATGGCGACCACCGGCATGTCTTTATCCACCAGTGCCAGCGGGCCGTGTTTGAGCTCGCCAGCGGGGTAGGCTTCAGCGTGGATGTAGGAGATTTCCTTGAGCTTGAGCGCGCCTTCCATGGCGATCGGGTAGTGCACGCCACGGCCGAGGAACAAGGCGTGCTGCTTATCGGCAAAACGTTCTGCCCATAATGCTATGCCGGGTTCCAGCGCCAGCACCCGCTGTACTTCTGCGGGCAGTGCGCGTAATGCGCGAATATGCTCAGCTTCTGCTGCGGGTGTGAGACGTCCGCGTTGCTTGGCTAACAGCAGGGTGAGCAGGAACAGCGCAGCTAATTGCGTAGTAAAGGCTTTGGTCGACGCCACGCCGATTTCTGGACCCGCGCGGGTGAGGAAGCGCAATTTGGAGGCACGCACCAGCGCGGATTCAGGCACATTGCAGATGGATAGGGTATGTTCATGTCCGAGCGCTTTGGCGTGATTGAGCGCGGCCAGCGTGTCGGCCGTCTCACCCGATTGCGACAGGGTGACCACCAGCGCGCTGGGGTTAGGCACGCTATCGCGGTAGCGGTACTCGCTGGCGATTTCGGCCTGACAAGAAATACCCGCCATTGATTCTATCCAGTAGCTGGCGACTTTAGCAGCATGATAGCTGGTGCCACAGGCCAGAATCGTCACTGCATTGATCTTGGCGAAAACCTGTGCCGCGTCGAATCCGAACAACTCTGGCAGTAAGTGCTCACCCATTACCGCATCGTGCAGGGTGTCGGTTAAGGCACGTGGCTGTTCGTGGATTTCCTTTTGCATGAAATGGCGATAATTGCCCAGCTCGGACATTTCCGATGACTGCTCGGAAATGAAGATATTACGTTCCACCGGCTGTCCGGAGGCATCGTAGATAGCCACAGACAATAAACCGATATCCGCGATATCGCCTTCTTCCAGGTAGATGACTTTTTGCGTCACCGGCAGCAAGGCGGAAACATCGGAGGCAATGAAGTTCTCTTCTATGCCCAGACCGATCAGCAGCGGGCTGCCACGACGGGCGCAAATCAGGCGTTGCGGCACATCAGTAGCGACAACACCGATCGCAAAGGCGCCCTGTAAATCAGCCACGGCACTGCGCGTCGCGGCCAGTAAATCATGGTCTGCCTTGTAATAGTGATGCACCAGATGCGCGATTACTTCAGTGTCGGTTTCCGAAGTAAAGATATAGCCCTGCTCGCGCAGGCGCTGGCGCAAGACTTCGTAGTTTTCAATAATGCCGTTATGCACCACGGCAATCAGATCGTGACTGACATGCGGGTGGGCATTGGCTTCGTTAGGCGCACCATGGGTTGCCCAGCGGGTGTGGGCGATACCCCACAGCCCATGCACCTGCTGTTGTTGCACAGCCGCAGTCAAGGCCGCCACACGGCCAATACTGCGCACCCGATGCAGGCCATCATTAATCACCACCAGGCCCGCAGAGTCATAGCCGCGATACTCCAAGCGACGCAAACCCTCAAGTAAAATGGGTACGACATTACGTTGCGCTACTGCTCCTACAATGCCGCACATAGTTATCCTTTCGACTTTTTGACTGGACGCTGCCAGCCAGAAATGGTGAGTTGCTTGCTGCGTGACAGGGTCAGTTCACCCGCTGGTGCGTCTCGGGTGATGGTGGAGCCTGCACCTATGGTTGCCCCTTTGCCGATCGTGACCGGAGCAACCAGCTGGGTATCGGAACCAATGAAGGCATTATCTTCGATCACGGTACGATGCTTATTGGCACCGTCATAATTGCAGGTGATGGTGCCGGCACCGATATTGACCAGTTTGCCTACGGTGCTGTCGCCGACATAGGACAAATGATTGATCTTGGAGCCATTATCGACCTGGCTGTTCTTGATCTCGACAAAGTTTCCCACATGCACATCGGCCGCCAGTATCGTACCTGGGCGCAGCCGCGCAAACGGGCCGATATGATTATCGGTGCCTACGATGGCATCCACCAGATGGGAGAATGACGCGATTTGCGTACCGGCACCGATTTTGACATTCTGTAACACGCAGTGAGCACCCACACTCACGTTATTCCCTAATTCGACTTGCCCCTCAAACACGCAGCCGACATCGATCATAACGTCGCGACCGCACTGCAGGCTACCACGTACATCAATGCGCGCCGGGTCAAGCAGGGTCACGCCCTGGGTCATCAGCTGATTGGCCACTTGCAACTGATGCAGACGCTCCAGTTCGGCCAGTTGCGCTTTGCTGTTCACGCCGAGAATTTCGCGATGATGCGCTGGCTGGCACGCTTGCACACCGATACCATCGGCAACCGCCATGGCAATGATATCGGTCAGATAATATTCGCCCTGGGCATTGGCATTGCTCAGGCGAGACAGCCATCCGGCAAGCCTGTGCGTAGGCAACGCCATTAATCCGGTATTCACTTCAGTAATGGCTCGCGTTTGCGTATCAGCATCCTTATGTTCGACGATAGCCGTGACCTTACCTGCGGCATTGCGCACGATACGACCATAACCGGTCGGATCGGTCAGGTTTACCGTCAATAGCGCCAACTGATCCTGCACTGCCACGGTCGTCAGCGCGCGCATGGTGTCAGCCGTAGTTAACGGCACATCGCCGTACAAAATCAGGGTCACGCCACTATCCGCCAGATGGGGCACTGCCTGCCGCACCGCATGGCCGGTACCGTGCTGTTCTGCCTGCAACACCCAGGTGATATCGCTACCGCCAATCGCTTTTGGCACTTGCTCACCACCATAGCCATAGACCACACAGATTTGTAACGGATCAAGGCTGCGCGCAGTATCCAGCAAATGCGCCAGCATGGGCTTGCCAGCCAGTGGGTGCAGCACTTTGGGCAAATCAGACATCATGCGTGTGCCGCGCCCGGCAGCGAGTATGACTATATTAAATGGGGAGATCATGATTATTTATATGCCTTATCGAGACTGCGTCAGTATAGCAAATCCGCTTGCTTAACGGCCCAGCCGGTCCTGGTCTTCACGACGAAATTCACCTTCTATCACATCAGAAGGAATGGGGGGTTGTGCCTTGCGCCCGAACAAGCGCGCGGGAATCAGCAAGATCAGCACCGCCAGCACGTCACTGATCACTCCCGGAAAAATTAACAATCCGCCAGCCAGCATGGTACGTCCGCTTTCGAATAAGGCACGTATTGGCGAACCACCACCCTGTACTGCCATGATCATGCGTGCAAAAAACGCCAACCGCTCTTCCGCGATCAGCATCACACCTGCCAATGCGGAAACGGCCAATAGGGCGATTACCCACCAGCCGATGGCTTGGTACACTTTTACCAGCGTATAAATTTCCAATGCAGGGAAACTCAACACTATAATGAAGCCTATTAAAAAACGCATGGTTACCCTTTAATCATACTGAACATTTTTATCTATAGCCTGTCCGACTGCTGCACAAGCATAAAACATCTTAACTATATTGGTACGCAATGTATAACAACAAGCTCCGGGAGAACCCTTTCATGCGTTTTTTTGCACTCATCATACTTTTTTTCAGTCAGATCATGGCGCTGCATGCCGATGACCTGCTGGAACCCGAACAGGCTTTCCAGTTTTCTGCGCAGTTAGTGGATGCTGGGCACCTCGAAGTCCGTTATAAAATTGCTGACGGCTATTATTTATACCGCAACAAATTCAAATTCAGTCTCAATGGCGCCACGCTGGACAGCCCGCAATTCCCCGCCGGCAAGATCAAGCAGGATCCGAACTTTGGCAATGTGGAAACTTACCACAATGAAGTACGCATCAGATTACCCTTTACCCGCACCGATGCTACCACCATTACACTCAAGAGTACCGCCCAAGGCTGTGCCGAAGCCGGTGTATGTTATACACCGATAGACAGCACCGCCCGCTTTACCTTGCCTGCAGCTACCCCAGCTGCAATTGCACCGGCAGCATTAAACCCACTAGGTGAAACCAAAGCGTTGACTGCGGACGACTTCCTCTCACCGGAACAGGCCTTTGGCGTCAAACTCAAGCTGACCAGCCCCACGACCATACAGGCCAGCTTTACGATTGCACCGCAATATTATTTGTATCAGAACAAAATTCACTTTGTTGTGAAAGCTCCGGCAGGTGTAACCGTAAGCAAAACCGATTTCCCTGCTGCCGATACCAAGCAGGATCCTAACTTTGGTGAAATGAAAGTCTATCACCGTGACTTTGCCGCCAATTTGACGCTGAGTCGTGCACTTAAAGCGGATGAAACTATCGAACTGGCAACTGACTACCAAGGCTGTAGCGAGAAGGGTATCTGCTATCCACCGCAGAACCAGGTGATCAAACTTGGCGCAAACGTCACACAAACCAGCGCTGCCAGCACCGCCCCTGCTGCCACTTCCAGCAATGATGAAGACTCGCAGATACGCAAGGCCCTGCAGGGCGGCCATTTCTGGGTAGTGGTAGCCACGTTCTTCGGCGCCGGCTTGTTACTGGCATTGACGCCGTGCGTGTTCCCGATGATCCCTATTTTGTCGGGCATCATTGCCGGGCAGAAACAGGTTACCCGCTTATCCGGTTTCCTGTTATCACTGGCCTATGTGCTGGGCATGGCCATCACTTATGCTGCAGCAGGTGTCGCGGCAGCGTTGTCCGGTACCCTGATTTCCAATGCATTACAGAACCCTATTGCTCTCTCTATCGGGGCGGGTATCTTTATCGCACTGGCTCTGTCGATGTTCGGTTTCTTCGAACTGCAGTTGCCCAGCTTTGTGCAGAGCAAATTCTCCGATGCCAGCAATAAGGTCAAAGGCGGTAATTTTATCGGCGTCTTTATCATGGGCGCGCTCTCCGCACTGATCGTCGGTCCATGCGTTGCCCCGCCGCTGGCAGCTGCGCTGGCGTATATCGCACAAACCGGCAATACCACATTAGGCGGCTGGGCCCTGTTCTCCCTGGCCATTGGTATGGGCGTGCCGTTACTGCTGGTCGGGCTATCTGCCGGGGCATTACTGCCGCGCGCTGGTGGCTGGATGAATGCAGTGAAAAACTTCTTTGGCGTACTGATGATCGCCATTGCCATCTGGCTGATCACCCCGCTCATCGCGGTATGGACGCAAATGTTGCTGTGGGCAGCGCTGCTGATTATTTCCGCCATTTATTTACACGCACTGGATCCGCTTGCACACACCGCATCGGGTTGGCAACGTTTGTGGAAAGGCCTGGCCATCGTCATGCTGACCGCAGGTGTTGCACTGATACTGGGTATGCTGGCGGGTGGGCGTGAACTTCTGCAACCATTGTCCGTATTCAAGCCGGTAGTCAGCTCTGCGGCGGCCTCCAACAAGCTTACTTTCCAGCGCGTACACAACCTCGCTGAACTGGATGCCAAAATCGCGCAATCTTCCGGCAAAACAGTCATGCTGGATTTCTATGCCGACTGGTGTGTATCGTGCAAGGAAATGGAGCACAATACCTTTAGCGACCCGGCTATTCAGCAACGCTTAAGCAACGTGGTATTGTTGCAGGCCGACATTACCGCTAACAGCGCTGACGACGACGCCATGCGCAAACGGTTTGCTGTTTTTGGCCCACCGGCCATGATTTTCTTTAGCCCCAGCGGTAAAGAGATAGCTGACCACGTGATCGGCTATCAAACCCCTGATCAATTCTCCCGCCTTCTGGACATCCTGCTGGCAAAACCATAATGAAAAAACTTTTAGCATTTGCTCTTATCGCAGCCATTTTAGGCGTAGGTTACTATCGCTACGTCAACCGCGCGCCAGTAACCTCTAACGCACCTGTGGCCTCACTCACTTCAGATGCCATATTTAATGCACGCCTGCCTGATTTGGCCGGTGTCAGACAACCTATCGCACAATGGCGGGGCAAAGTTCTGGTCGTCAATTTCTGGGCGACCTGGTGTCCGCCATGCCGTCAGGAAATTCCCGAATTCATTCAGTTACAAAAGCAGTTTGGCCCGCAAGGGCTGCAATTTGTCGGCATAGCGCTCGACGAAAAAGCCAAAATCCAGGGTTTTGTGGATGAGGTAGGGATTAACTACCCTATCCTGGTTGGTGATCTGGAAGCTGTTGCGCTCTCACAGTCGAGTGGCAACCGTATGGGCGGCTTGCCTTATACTGTCATAATTGACCAGCATGGCAAAATAATCGCAACTGAATTAGGTGGGCTAACCAAGGAAAAACTAACCGCAATTGTGACGCCACTGTTACCGGCTCATTAAAGTAAATTCCAGCAATTTTCGCTAAACGTCTGGACAATACGGCCTAATTTCGGCAAACTTGCGCCTATGAATAATGGCACCTCATTAGATTCGACGACCGGCAAACGCATACTTGTGCTGCATGGCCCCAACTTGAATATGTTAGGCATGCGCGAACCAGCACATTACGGGCGTGACACGTTGGCTGATATAAACACGCGTTTGCAATTGCGTGCGGATGCAGCTAACGTGTCACTCACCAGTTTCCAGAGCAATAATGAGGCTGCGTTGATAGAACGCATCCATGCCGCTTATAAAAATATCGATTTCATACTGATCAATCCAGCAGCATTTACCCACACCAGTGTTGCACTGCGTGATGCCCTTGCAGCTGTTGCCATTCCTTTTGTAGAAATACATTTATCCAACGTATTCGCCCGGGAAGCCTTCCGCCATCATTCCTATTTCAGTGATCTGGCAGTCGGTGTTATCAGTGGCTTAGGGGCGCAGGGCTATGAACTTGCACTCGAATACGCGCTTACCCAACTCACCCACAAGGTTTAAATCATGGATCTGAGAAAACTTAAAAAACTTATCGACCTCGTACAAGAATCTGGTATTGCAGAGCTTGAGATTACTGAAGGCGAAGAGAAAGTTCGCATTGCCAGCGTATTGCAAAATCAGCAACAGCCATTTTATATGGGTGCTGCTCCTGCTGCCGCTCCTGCACAACCGACCGCAGTTGCCGCGCCTGTCGTTGTAGAGCCCGCTGTGATTGATGGCCATGTCATTAAATCACCCATGGTAGGTACTTTTTACCGCGCTTCCAGCCCTGGCGCCAAGTCATTTGCAGAAGTCGGGCAAAGTATCAATGCGGGTGACACCCTATGCATCATTGAAGCCATGAAACTGCTCAATGAAATCGAATCAGATCATTCTGGCGTGATTAAAGCCATTCTGGTCGAGAATGGTCAGCCCGTTGAATACGGCGAGCCGTTATTCATCATCGGCTAACCCCTCTTTCTATACACAGGTCGCTCATGTTTGAAAAAATCCTTATCGCCAATCGCGGCGAGATTGCCTTGCGTATCCAGCGGGCTTGTCGTGAAATGGGCATCAAAACAGTTGCCGTCCATTCAGAAGCTGATGCCGATGCCAAGTATGTCAAACTCGCTGACGAGTCTGTATGTATTGGCCCGGCTGCATCATCACTCAGCTATTTGAATGTCCCTGCTATTATCAGTGCTGCAGAACTGACCGATGCCGAAGCTATACATCCTGGCTACGGCTTTCTCTCCGAGAATGCTGACTTTGCAGAACGTATTGAGTCATCAGGGTTTGTCTTTATCGGACCACGACCAGAAACCATCCGCCTAATGGGTGATAAAGTTTCTGCTAAAGACTCCATGAAGGCATCTGGCGTGCCATGCGTGCCAGGTTCAGATGGCGCACTGCCGGATGATCCCGATGAAATTCGTCGAATTGCAAAAGATGTTGGCTACCCTATCATTATCAAAGCAGCGGGTGGCGGTGGCGGACGTGGCATGCGTGTAGTTCATACCGAGGGCGCATTACTGAATGCCGTTGCAATGACGCAGGCAGAGGCTCAGTCAGCATTCGGCAACCCTGTTGTATACATGGAACGCTATCTGCAAAGACCACGCCATATAGAAATTCAGGTACTGGCAGATGAGCATGGCAACGCCATCCATCTTGGCGAGCGTGATTGCTCGATGCAACGACGCCATCAAAAAATTCTTGAAGAAGCTCCAGCGCCAGGCCTTGATCATAAATTACGTGACAAGATTGGTGAACGCTGCGCTGCCGCTTGTCGCAAAATTGGTTACCGTGGCGCGGGTACTTTCGAATTCCTGTATGAAGATGGTGAATTTTTCTTCATAGAAATGAATACGCGCGTGCAGGTTGAACATCCTGTAACCGAGTTAATAACCGGTGTCGATATCGTCCAGGAACAGATCCATATCGCGGCTGGTGAGCCATTGCGTTACAAGCAGAAAGACATTGTGTTCCGTGGCCATGCCATCGAGTGCCGGGTGAATGCCGAGCATCCTTATACTTTCGTGCCATCGCCTGGCCGTATTACGGCATATCACGTTCCTGGCGGTCCCGGCATTCGCGTTGACTCGCATGTGTACCAGAACTATTTTGTGCCACCGCATTATGATTCAATGATCGGTAAATTGCTTGCACATGGCGCAACCCGTGAGCAAGCCATTGCACGCATGCGTACTGCATTGATGGAAATGATTGTGGAAGGTGTTAATACCAATATTCCACTGCATCAGGATTTGATGCAGGATGCCAATTTTATCCAAGGTAGCACCAGCATTCATTATCTTGAACAGAAATTAGCTAAACCTACACACAACTAAGGATCAAGCATGCCCTGGCAATCAGTCACGTTACCCGCTACCGCAGAGGAAGCAGACCGATTGTCTGATGCCTTGATGTCATTGGGTGCTCTGTCCGTCAGTATCGAGGATGCTGCGGCAGGTACTGTCGCAGAAGCACCTATTTTTGGTGAACCAGGCATGCCGGTGGATGCGCTGTGGCGCGATAATTATGTCGTGGCTATGTTTGATCAGCATGCTGATGTTGATCAAATTCTACTAGCGGCCTGTGTTGAAGTTGATTTCATGCTACCAGAATATGAAATCGCACATATCGCCGAACAGGATTGGGTGCGGTTAACCCAAGCTGAATTTGATCCCATACGCATATCTAAGCGTCTATGGATCATACCTAGCTGGCATCAGGCCCCTGATAAGCAAGCCATTAATCTTAAACTTGATCCCGGGCTAGCTTTTGGAACAGGCTCACATCCTACCACTCGGCTTTGTTTACAGTGGCTGGATGAAAATCTCCCTGATAATGCAACAGTTCTTGACTACGGCTGTGGTTCAGGAATTTTAGCCATTGCCGCAAAGAAATTTGGTGCGCTCAAAGTCTGGGGAGTGGACATTGATCCACAAGCAATATCTACTGCCATCAACAACGCGAACGAAAATGAAGTAGAAGCTAAATTTTATCTTCCTGATTCGGATACAAACGAACGCGCTAACGTAGTCATTGCTAATATATTAACCAACCCTCTAATTGCGCTTGCACCGCTGCTTGCAGAGCGCTGTCTTCCCAACGGTAAATTGGTTTTGTCGGGTATTCTGGTTGAACAATCTAGCAAGGTTATTGAGACGTATAGCACCTGGTTTGATATTGACCAGTGGCGTAATGAAGAAGGGTGGGTTTGTCTGGTTGGAGATAAACGGAGGTGACCACACAAACCACCTGCCCAATTTGCCATACGATCTTCAGGGTGACTGAATTATCCCTGACTGGTTCCAAAGGTATGGTGCAGTGCGGTGTATGTGGAATGGTATTTGACGCTCATCAGAACGCCATCGCAGATCCTGAGAAACCAAGCGAAACCGATCTGACTTCAGTAGATTTAATTGCACAAGATTTATCACTTCAAGATCATTCTACAGACTCACTTGACCTCGTCAATTTAGAGGTTGATAACAGTTCCACAGAAAATACCCAACCAACCGAATCATTAGGCCTTGAACGTGCTAAGACAGAGGTAATACCACTGGCTCATATGCCTACTGAAGCTGATCTATCCGATGAAATTACTGAGGAATCACGAGTTTCATCAGACCATATAGCCGATGCTATTCAATTCAAACCCCGACCAAATAAAAGACATATAATTTTGTGGTTGAGTTCAGCAACGCTGCTGGTCTTTATTTTAATAGTGCAATTGCTGTTTCTGAACAGAGTTCATCTTGCTGCAAATTATTCATGGTCAATGCCGCTGCTCAATAAGTTATGCACCATTGCCAATTGCAAAGTTAGTCTACCTAAGGATATTTCGAGCATTAAAATTACTCATAGCTCATTTGAAGCCGACCCTAACGATAGCAAAATTATCATAGTAAATATTGGATTGGAAAATGATTCCGATGTAGCTAATGCTTTTCCAGACATAGCGCTTAGTCTGACCAATGATGAAGACATGATTGTAACTAAGAAAAACTTCAAACCACAAGCGTATTTACCCATTTCCAGTAGTATAAATACCGGGCTCCGACCTCATACTGAAGTGAATGTAAAACTCATTCTCGAAGTTGATGATACATCAGTGTCAGGTTATAAATTAACTACTTTCTATTCTTATTAATTTAAGAATTGCAATAAAAAAGGCAATCCGAAGATTGCCTTTTTTATTACTATAACATTATTTATTTCAAGAATGCTTTCTTAGCCTTTCAATCGCAGCGATTTGCGCAATAGCTTCAGCTAATTCAGCTTGCGCCTTTGCGTACTCCATTTGCGAAGAGTGATTCTTCATTGCTTCTTCAGCTAATCGCTTAGCTTCTAACGCACGATTTTCATCCAAGTCTTTACCACGTATTGCGGTATCAGATAAAATTGTAACGACATATGGCTGCACTTCAAGCATACCACCTGAAACATAAATTAACTCTTCTTCTGCAACATCAGGCTTTTTAATACGAATTGAGCCAGGCTTAATTCTGCTCAGCATTTGTGTATGACGCGGATATATACCCACTTCACCCATTTCAGCTGGGACAATTACGTACTCAGCTATGCCAGAAAACAAAGCTGTTTCTGCACTCACGATATCTACATGGATGGTCATTGCCATAAATCTTTCTTCCCTGCGAATGGTTCAGCGGGCGTAATAAATTACGCCCTGGCTGGGATTACTGGATGGTCTTGGCCTTCTCAACCGCTTCTTCAATGGTACCGACCATGTAAAACGCTTGCTCAGGCAAGTGGTCGTATTCACCATTGACGATGGCTTTGAAGCCGCTAATAGTATCTTTGAGCGAAACATACTTACCAGGAGCGCCAGTAAATACTTCAGCAACGAAGAAAGGTTGTGACAGGAAGCGCTGGATCTTACGCGCACGTGCCACAGCTAATTTATCTTCTGGAGCCAACTCATCCATACCAAGAATTGCAATAATATCGCGCAACTCTTTGTAACGCTGCAGTACGGTCTGAACGCCACGAGCTACACTGTAATGCTCTTCGCCTACTACCAGTGGATCTAACTGGCGTGAAGTAGAATCCAGTGGATCAACGGCAGGATAAATACCCAACTCAGCAACTTGACGTGACAGAACTACGGTTGCATCCAAGTGGGCGAATGTTGTTGCCGGTGATGGATCGGTCAAGTCATCCGCTGGTACATAAACAGCCTGGATAGAAGTAATCGAACCTTTTTTGGTTGAAGTGATCCGTTCTTGCAAACGACCCATTTCTTCAGCCAGGGTTGGTTGATATCCCACAGCAGAAGGCATACGTCCCAGCAAAGCTGAAACCTCTGTACCTGCCAATGTGTAACGGTAAATATTATCAACGAACAGTAGAACGTCACGGCCTTCGTCACGGAAGTACTCAGCCATGGTCAAACCGGTCAATGCAACACGTAAACGGTTACCAGGCGGTTCATTCATCTGACCGTAAACCAGCGCCACTTTATCAAGAACGCCACCATCTTTCATCTCGTGATAGAAGTCATTACCCTCACGAGTACGCTCACCCACACCTGCAAACACAGAGTAACCACTATGCTCAACAGCGATGTTACGGATCAATTCCATCATGTTAACGGTCTTACCCACACCAGCACCGCCGAACAGACCAACTTTACCACCCTTAGCAAACGGGCAGATCAAATCGATAACCTTAATACCGGTTTCTAACAATTCGTTAGAAGCTGCTAATTCATCGAAAGCTGGTGCTTTACGGTGAATACCCCAAGTAGTTTCATTTCCGATTGGGCCCATTTCATCAATTGGGTTACCCAAAACGTCCATAATACGGCCTAGAGTTTTCACACCAACAGGTACTGATATCGGTGCGCCAGTTCCGCTCACCAACATACCACGACGCAAACCGTCGGTAGTACCCATCGCAATTGCGCGAACCACGCCATCACCCAGCTGTTGTTGGACTTCCAACGTCAGCACAGGCGTATCCATTTTTAATGCATCATAAACCTTAGGCAGTGAATCACGTGGAAATTCCACGTCTACAACTGGCCCAATGATTTGTACGATTTTGCCTTGACTCATCGTCGTTCCTTGAAATATCAAAATTGCTTAAACGGCCGCAGCACCCGCTACGATCTCGGAGAGTTCTTTAGTAATGGCTGCTTGACGTGTCTTGTTATAGACAAGCTTAAGTTCGCCAATTACGTTTTTAGCGTTATCGGAAGCAGCCTTCATCGCCACCATACGCGCACTTTGTTCACACGCCATATTCTCAGCCACTGCCTGATAAATCAATGCTTCGATATAACGAATCAATAAAGCATCAACCACCGATTTCGCTTCTGGCTCATAAATGTAATCCCAATGGTGAACGGGCTTATCATCCTTTGGCGCTGTCAATGGTAGAACCTGCTGAACCATCGGCTCTTGCTTCATCGTGTTTACAAACTTGTTATATACGATGTGCAGCGAATCGATCTTGCCATCCATGTATGCGTCTAACATGACCTTAACTGGCCCAATTAGGCGCTCCATATGCGGGGTATCGCCAAGCGCTACTACGTGTGAAACAACATTTCCGCCAGAGCGTTGCAAGAACCCCAAACCTTTATTACCAATAGCAGTCACATCAATGCCTACTTTAGCCGCATCCCATTTTTTCATCTGGTTTACAACTAAGCGTAGTACGTTGGTATTTAGACCACCACACAAGCCCTTATCCGTAGTAACAACAATCAAACCGACTCGTTTTTCTGAATCCCGCTTGGTTACGAACGGATGCTTGTATTCTGGATTGGCTTGGGAAAGATGAGCGGCAACGTTTCCAATTTTCTCAGCATATGGACGTGCTGCACGCATGCGTTCTTGCGCTTTACGCATTTTCGCTGCGGCAACCATCTCCATTGCCCGAGTGATCTTGCGCGTATTTTCTACGCTCTTGATCTTAGTCCGTATCTCTTTACCTGAAGCCATGATTGTTATCCAATCAATAAACGGCTGAGGACTTAAATTCCTCAATAGCCTTAGTTAAGGCAGCTTCAACATCAGCCGGCATATCACCAGTACTTTGCATCTTATCCATCAATGCACCGTGCTTGGATTTAACAAATGACGCAAGAGCCGCTTCAAAAGACAGCGTTTTCTTGACATCGATATCATCCATATAGCCTTTGTTAACTGCAAACAGAGTCAACGCCATTTCTGCTACATTCATTGGAGCATACTGGTTCTGCTTCATCAGTTCAGTAACAAGCTTACCGCGTTCCAACTGTTTGCGCGTCGCTTCATCCAAATCCGATGCAAACTGAGCAAATGCAGCCAATTCACGGTATTGAGCCAGAGCCAGACGTGTACCACCACCAAGCTTCTTAATCACTTTAGTTTGTGCAGCACCACCAACTCGAGACACTGACAAACCAGCGTTGATAGCTGGACGGATACCCGCATTAAACAGATCCGTTTCCAGGAAAATCTGGCCGTCTGTAATCGAAATAACGTTGGTTGGAACAAAAGCAGAGACGTCACCAGCTTGTGTTTCAATCACGGGCAATGCGGTCAACGAACCGGTCTTGCCTTTTACTGCCCCACCGGTTAGTTTTTCAACCTGGTCAGCATTGATGCGTGAAGCGCGCTCTAACAAACGTGAATGCAGGTAGAACACGTCACCTGGATAAGCTTCACGACCTGGTGGACGACGTAACAGCAGTGAAATCTGGCGATAAGCCCAAGCTTGCTTGGTCAAATCATCGTAAACGATCAATGCATCTTCGCCGCGATCACGGAAGTACTCACCCATAGTGCAACCGGCATACGGCGCAATATATTGCATTGCTGCAGAATCAGAAGCTGTAGCAGCAACCACGATGGTGTGGCCCATTGCACCGTGCTCTTCCAGCTTGCGAACTACGTTTGCAATGGATGATGCTTTCTGTCCGATAGCTACATAGATACAGATAACACCTGTACCCTTTTGATTGATGATGGCATCAACAGCAACAGCGGTCTTACCTGTCTGACGGTCACCAATAATCAGTTCGCGTTGACCACGACCGATAGGCACCATCGCATCAACTGATTTCAAGCCAGTTTGCAGTGGCTGAGTAACAGACTGACGCTCGATAACACCCGGAGCGATTTTTTCGATAGGCGAAGATAATTTAGTATTAATTGGACCTTTGCCATCAATAGGCTGACCCAACGAATCTACAACACGGCCAATCAGTTCAGGACCGATTGGCACTTCTAAAATACGCCCAGTGCACTTAACTGTGTCACCTTCGGTAATGTGCTCATATTCACCCAGCACAACAGCACCGACTGAATCGCGTTCTAAGTTTAGTGCCAGACCAAATGTATTGCCCGGAAACTCTAACATTTCGCCTTGCATTACATCGGACAAACCGTGCACACGAACGATACCGTCAGTTACTGACATTACTGTACCCTGGGTACGTAATTCAGCAGCAGCGGTCAAGTTCTGAATTTTGCTTTTAATGAGATCACTGATCTCGGTGGGATTGAGTTGCATTGATAGCTCCTAACGGAATCTCTTAACGTTTTAACGCGTATGCCATACCTTGTAGTTTACCTCGTACCGAAGCGTCATACACTTCGTCGCCAACGCTGACTATCAAACCACCAATTAAGGCCGGATCAATTGATACAGTTGCGTTGATTTTACGATTAAACTTCTTTTCAAGGCGGGCGGACAGTTCCGCAATTTGTTCTGCGTTCATGGCAAATGCGCTAGTTACTTCCGCTTCTAGCACACCACCTTCATTAGCTTTTAGTGTTTCAAATTGAGTTACGATTTCTGGCAAAATACTTAAACGGCCACTTGTTATCAGCAGTTTGATAAAATTTCCTGCTTCAGCCTTAAGATTTGCGCCAGACACGCTCAAAAACAATTCACTTAATTGGTTACTTTCTACTTTCGGATCTGCAGATAATCTCTGCATATCACCGTCAGCAGCAACCAGTTGGGCAAAAGCTAACTGATCTGACCAGGAATCCAGCGAGCTGGTTTCCTTGGCCAGACGAAACACAGCCTCAGCATATGGACGTGCGATGGTTGCGATCTCGGCCATAATTACAGCTCGTTCTGAATAGCGATTAACAACTCAGCATGCGCTTTAGCGTCAATTTCGCGGCGCAGGATCTTTTCAGCACCAGCTACTGCCAACTCAGAAACTTGTGCTCGCAGTGCTTCTTTAGCGCGAACTGTTTCTTGAGCTACGCTTGCTTGAGCACTTGCCAGCATACGATCGCCTTCAGCTTTAGCAGCATTTTTCGCTTCTTCAATTAGCTGCACTGCGCGCTTTTCTGCTTGTGCAATAATTTCAGCAGCTTTTTGCTTAGACTCATGCAAATTTTCGCTAGCACGCTTAGATGCTAATTCCAGCTCATGCTTACCGCGTTCACCTGCAGCCAAACCATCTGCAATTTGCTTCTTGCGCTCACTGAGCGCCTGCATAATCGGTGGCCATACGAATTTCATGCAAAACCAAACAAACACGAAAAACGTAATAGATTGACCGATTAGGGTAGCATTAATATTCATGCCAGAACCTTTCTACGTTCGTAACTTCCAGCTTAGCCTGCAACCGCAAACAATACATACATCGCCAAACCAACAGCAATCATAGGCACAGCATCAACCAGACCCATAACGATGAAGAATTGTGTACGCAACATTGGAATCAATTCTGGTTGACGCGCAGCGCCTTCCAGGAAACGACCACCTAAAATACCAATACCGATGGAAGCACCTAAAGCGCCCAAACCCATCATCATTGCGCCAGCAACGTACAGCACTGCGTGAATCATATCCATTTACTACTCCTCAATTAAAAATCAAACAATTAATAAAATCTTAATGGTGCTCTTGGTGTGCCATGTCCAGATAGACGATAGTCAATGTCATAAAAATGAATGCTTGCAACGTTACAATCAGTATATGGAACACTGCCCAACCCCACTGTAACGCACCACCAAACAAACCAACACCAAGCCCGCCGCCAAACATTAGCGCAATCAATATAAAGATCATTTCACCCGCATACATATTGCCGAACAAACGCAATGCTAACGATACTGGTTTAGCTATCAGGTTGACACCCTCTAGAAATATATTTGCTGGCAAACCTAATTTACCAAAAGGCTGCAGGGTCAACTCACCTACGAAACCGCCTATACCCTTCATTTTTATACTGTAGTAAACAACCAGGAAAAACACAGCTATTGCCATACCGAACGTTGCGTTTGGATCGGTACTCGGCACCACCTTAAAGAATGGCAAGCCCAGTTGATGTGCAATTTGTGGCACCCAGTCTACCGGAAGTAAATCCATTAAGTTCATCAACAATATCCACACAAATATCGTTAACGCCAATGGTGCTACTAATGGGTTTTTACCCGAAAATGAACCACGTACACTGGTATCAATGAATTCTACAATCCATTCTACAAAGTTCTGCACGCCTACGGGTACACCGGAGGATGCCGTTTTTGCCACAGAACGAAATACCAGCAGAAATACCAAACCCAGGAATATCGACATTCCAAGCGTATCCAGATTCAAAGCCCAGAAGCCCATTTCTTTTGCTTGCTCTGCACTGTGGGCGAGACCCCAGCTACCATCTGGCAATTGGCCGTAGGTCAGATTCTGTAAATGGTGTTTTATATACTCGGAAGAAGTAAGTGCTTCAGTCGACATTTTGGTTACTCTTGCTCTATTTAATATTATTTTTGCCGGTCCGCACCGCTACCGCGCCCAGCAAAAACACTAATTGTCCAATAATAAAACTTATTAACATGACTAACGGTGACAGCTTTAATGCACTGCTCATACCGATTGCCAACAAGCACCCTGTTAATACAAATCGCTCGATCCCTGATCGGTATACGACTTTTAAATTTTCCTCCGGCGTATTAACAATTTGGCGATTAGATTTTTGCATACGCCAATACAGAAATCCTGTATTCAGTATGGCTATCAAACCCCCATATATTGTTGACTTAACCATATAAGGATAATTTATTGCGATTATCATCGTTGCAATACTAACCACAATTAATTGCAGTTTTATCACAGTTTTAATAACCTGTCCGGCTTGCTCTTTGTGCTCTGTGGTTGATTGCATTTCACACCATTCAGGCACGAATTAAGTAGCCCAATCGAGTTCGATCAGGCAATTAATCCGAGATAATACCTTACCAAGGTCGTTTTATGCAACCCTTTGATTTTTAACAACCATTATTTTCTATACTATCACCCTATAACTTATTGATTATATTATCCAACTGCTCAATATTTGTGTACTCTATCATCAGCTTACCAGAACCATTTTTTCTGGACTGAATTATAACTTTAGCACCTAACCGGTCAGACAGACTTTCTTCCAAATCCATTACATCCCTATCTACTGCATTAGCCTTTGCTTCAATCGGATTTAATTTTCTATTTACCAGTTTCTCTGTTTCACGTACCGACAATTGTTTTTTTATTACTTCTTCCGCTATTTCCAACTGCAGCGCTACCGGTGCGACAAGTATCGCTCGGGCATGCCCCATGTCTAGCTTTGTATCTATTATTAATTCTTGAATTTCTGTTGGCAAATTCAATAATCGCAATAGATTTGTTACTGCGCTTCTTGATCGACCTACCGCCTCCGCTGCGGATTGATGGGTCATTCCAAATTCATTAATCAACCTCTGTATACCCGCAGCCTCTTCTAATGGATTTAAATCTTCTCGCTGTATATTCTCAATTAACGCCATTGCCAGCGCCGCATTATCCGGTACTGTTTTGATAAGTACCGGCACTTCTGTCAGACCTGCTAGTTGTGCAGCGCGCCACCGCCTCTCACCAGCAATTATTTCCATTTTGTTTTCGCCGATTACTCTCACGAGTATTGGCTGCATGACTCCCTGGGCTTTTATGGATTCTGCCAGCGCATTCAGGCTTGCGGCGTCCATTCTGGTTCTGGGCTGATATTTACCAGATTGCAGATTCTGTACCTGCACGGTTTGTAATTCGCTATAAGCCGCTGTTGATGACGCGTCTTCACCTAACAACGCCTCTAAACCCCGACCTAATCCGCGCATTTTTTTCATTTGTTTTCCTTTGCCGAGCCAATTCTCGAGTCTGCCATTTCGTACTACTTTTCTAATGCAGACCCATCAAATTCTGCATATTGATTTTTTCCGTTGCGTTTTGCTACATACATTGCCTGGTCTGCATTATGAATCAGCTGCCCTGCATCTTTGCCGTCCATTGGATAATATGCTACGCCGACACTTACACCGACTTTGCAAGCTATGGATCCTATGCTAAATGGCTCACCTAAAAATGCTATTAACTGCGATGCTATAATGCCAACCAATTCCAGCTCGTCGCCGCTCTGTAAGATTATGATAAATTCATCACCGCCTACGCGAGCTATAAAATCACTTTCTCTTAACATCCCTTGCATTCTTTGAGCTGCTAATGATAGCAATCTGTCACCCACTGCATGCCCAAATTCGTCATTAACTTTTTTGAACCCATCCAGATCCAAGTACATTACTGCAAATGCAGCCTTATTACTTTTTTTGATTCTTTGCTGAATAAAGCGGTTTAATTGACTTTTGTTGGCCAATCCCGTTAGTGCATCACGGGTTGCCCTTTTATGAAGTTTTGACTGGTTTGCCTTTAGATCAGACAATTCTGTTTCTATATTGCTGACGTGATTTTTCAACCGGAACAAGACTGCCAAACTTATCAGTACTACTGCAATCGTAACAACCAGGCCTGTCCAAAGTATTGCCGTTCTTGTTGACTCATATTCGGCTTGTACCTTTTTCAGAACTATTTGGACCTGATTCTGCTGATTTTCCCGTAAATTTACAAAGCCATCTCGTACTTGATTTTGTTGCTGGATTGCACTGTTTAATAGCAACATTTTTGCCGCTTCAATATCTCCAGCCTGCAAAATACTGATTACTTCCAATTGTACTCGTTTTACCTGCTGTAACTTTCCTGCTTGTTTTTCTAACAGTTCTTTATTTTTTGGATTTGTTTCCAATAGCAATAATTGCTTTATAGCGTTCATCGCATAATTATTATACTGAACATATTCCTGGTATTGATGACGACGCTCGGCCTCATCTTTACTTAAAGTCATTTTTATCAACGACGCATTACGTCGTACCCCAACTGTTTCGGCATTACTAAGCAGCCTTAACTTTTCAAACTGTAAGCTTGTTGATTCTTCTATTTTCTTTTGCAATATATCTAACTGATTAATTCCATAGGTAATTTGTCCTAAAACCAGGACGATTAATGTAATAAAGGCTGCCAAAACTGATTTCAAAAAAAAACCAGAATCTACATTCTTGTATCGGGACAAGCCTTTGCTCATTAACAACACTCTCTAGAAAAGAATCATTTATGCAAGCTTTATGTAAACTTGCCAATACTATTTGCGTTTTTGTAACCCTTTATTTAATTACTTATTTCTCAAACCTTAATGCTTGTTTAAAACTTCCCTGGCCAATGCCATATAAGCTTGTGCGCCTTTAGAACTAGGGTCGTACATTAATGCTGGCTGCCCATAACTTGGGGCTTCGGCTAATCTAATATTTCTGGGTATTACTGTGTCATACACCTTGTTGCCGAAGTGGTTCTTTAGCTGTTCTGATACCTGTTGTGCCAATGTGCTCCGTGGATCAAACATCGTACGCAGCAATCCTTCTATTTCTAATCTCGGGTTTAAATTGCCTCTAATTTTTTTAATGGTGTTGACCAGATCTGATACGCCTTCCAACGCGTAATATTCACATTGCATCGGAATCATGACTGCATCTGCTGCCGTTAAGGCATTTACCGCCAGCAAATTTAATGCGGGTGGGCAATCTATCAACATATAATCGTATTCATGCGCAACTTCTGACAATGCCGATTTCAGCCGGATTTCGCGGCCAACCACGTCAACTAACTCTATCTCAGCTCCAGCCAAATCTCGGTGCGATGGCAAAATATCGAATTTCCCATTTTGGCTGTATTTTTTTATGGATGAAATCGTTTCTAGGCCTAACAACAAATGGTAAATGCTTTTTTTTAACTCTCTTTTATTGACCCCACTGCCCATGGTTGCATTACCTTGTGGATCAAGGTCGACCAAAAGCACGCGCGCACCAGATGCTGACAAACTTGCCGCAAGGTTCACTGCGGTAGTGGTTTTACCAACACCACCCTTCTGGTTAGTTATTGCAAATGTCTTAGCCATTTATCTCTTTCATCACCACCAAATGCCGCTGCGCTTCAAGTATAGGCAAATCCAACTCATGTATTGTCAACACCTCCACACCCGCGGGTAATGTTGTCACTTCCTGTTCAGGATATACGCCTTTCATTGCATACCAACATCCATTCTTGGCCAGCAAATTACGCGTTAATTCAATAAATAAATTCATTTCCGAGAACGCACGGGAAATAATTCCATCGAACTGTTTCTCGACCTTCATTGATTCAACTCGACCAGATACTACCGTAACATTACGCAATCCCAGTTCTATGACAACCTGTTGCTGAAATACGGATTTTTTCTTATTGCTATCAGATAGAGTGACGTGTATATCCTGATTTATTATCGCCAGCGGAATACCCGGCAAACCAGCACCACTGCCGACATCAAGCAGGTTCTGCACTTTTATATACGGATTTACAGCGAGGCTATCTAGCAGATGGTGGGATAACATCTTCGCTGGGTCACGTAATGCAGTCAGGTTATGTATGCGGTTCCATTTCTGAATCAAATCCAGATAGGCAATAAGCTTATTTGCCTCTTCTTCTGACAACTGCACGCCGATTTGCTTGGCTTGTTCCTTTAAATGACTCAGCATACTTATGCTACGGACTTTCTACGGCCGTCTCCGTGACGTTTCAAATGCACTAGCAACAATGAGATTGCGGCGGGTGTTACACCTGAAATACGCGAGGCCTGGCCTATCGTTTCTGGTTTGTGTTTATTCAACTTCTGCTGCACTTCAATCGATAAACCCTGCACTTGGGTATAATCCAGATCTGCTGATAAGGTTTGATGTTCTTGCGCTTGCGCCCGAATGATTTCGCCACGCTGGCGCTCAATATAACCCTGATACTTGGCTTGAATTTCAACTTGCTCAGCAATTGTCGGATCAGTTATTCCAACCCCGGCAGCAGTTAAAGTCATTAGTTTTTCATAAGTAACATCTGGCCTGCGCAGTAAATCATACAAGCTGTATTCCCGTTCAATATCTTTACCTAATACACGATCTGCTTCGATTTTATTTAACGTTTCCGGACGTACCCAGACTCCACGTAAACGTGACTGCTCTGTTTCTATTTGTTCCTTTTTGTTTACAAACGCTGCCCATCGAATATCATCTACCACACCTAATTTACGCCCGATTTCTGTCAGGCGCATATCTGCATTATCTTCACGTAAAGATAGTCTGTATTCAGCCCTGCTGGTAAACATACGATAAGGCTCGGTGACCCCCAAAGTGGTCAGATCATCAACCATTACGCCCAAGTAAGCCTCATCTCTGCTCGGATTCCAGCTAGGCTTCTCTTGTGCATATAAACCCGCATTGATCCCGGCTAGCAATCCCTGAGCTGCCGCCTCTTCATATCCAGTTGTTCCATTAATTTGTCCTGCAAAAAACAGCCCGGATATCGCCTTGGTCTCTAATGAACGCTTTAGTCCCCGCGGATCAAAATAATCATACTCAATAGCATAACCAGGTCGTATTAAATGCGCGTTCTCAAACCCTTTAATAGACCTTACCAAGGCCAGCTGTACATCAAATGGCAAACTGGTAGATATTCCGTTTGGATACACTTCATGCGTAGTCAATCCTTCCGGTTCTACGAATATCTGGTGCGATGTCTTATCCGCAAAGCGCACTACTTTGTCTTCTATAGAAGGACAATATCGTGGACCGACCCCTTCAATTACTCCTGTATATAAGGGCGACCTATCCAGCCCCCCCCGGATAATTTCATGAGTGAGTTCAGAGGTATGCGTTATCCAGCACGGTAACTGATTTGGGTGCTGATCACGCCTGCCCATGAACGAGAACACCGGTGCAGGATCATCCCCAGGTTGTATCTGCATCACTGAATAGTCAATACTTCGACCATCTATACGCGGTGGCGTTCCGGTTTTTAATCTCCCTACCGGCAAGTTAAATTCGCGTAAGCGGTGCGCCAAGCTTACCGCCGGCGGGTCACCCGCGCGGCCGGCTGCATAATTTGATTGCCCAACATGAATCAATCCAGCCAGAAATGTACCTGCAGTTAGCACGACAGACTTACTGTAAAATGACAAGCCTAACTGGGTTCTTACGCCAATTACCTTATCACCTTCAAGCAATAGATCGTCAACTGCCTGTTGAAACAACCATAAATTTGATTGGTTTTCTAAGCGGCTTCGAATAGCCTGCTTATATAATAATCTGTCTGCCTGTGCGCGAGTTGCACGCACAGCCGGCCCTTTTGATGAGTTTAAAATTCTGAACTGGATACCGGCTTCATCAGTCGCAGCGGCCATGGCGCCGCCTAAAGCATCAATTTCCTTAACTAAATGCCCCTTACCTATACCGCCAATCGATGGGTTGCAGGACATCTGTCCCAATGTCTCAATATTATGCGTAAGCAATAATGTGCGCACACCCATGCGCGCCGAGGCCAGTGCTGCCTCAGTACCTGCGTGCCCACCGCCAATTACGATGACATCAAATTTATCCGGGTAATTCATTTCTATACATATTTCTAATAAGTTGATTGATCAACCAATATCATTTTGTTAAACACTGGTTTAAGTATGCGCTATTGTACCAAACGCGTCATTTTTAAATTTAGTTAAAATCAAGATTTTTAAGACATGTTTCACGTGAAACATATTGAGCGCCTAAAAAACAGGCTGTTCAGGACGGCTTATAGCGAATTATTTTATAACCATCCTTGCCTTACCATTCAAAAACAAATAAACGCCATCACGGCCTTTTAAATGCGTTTTACTTACCTATGCAAAATCGGCTAAAAATTTCGCCAAGTAAATCATCTGCACTGAATGCGCCAGTAATTGAAGATAATGAATATTGGGCCAACCGTAACTCTTCGGCCAGAAACTCGAGCGCGGACGACGATAATTCACTTGCTTGAACAAGATGTGCACTTGCATCCTTAATCGCTTTTAAATGCCGTTCGCGTGCCATGAAAACACTGCTGCTTTCAGTTTGCCAACCCGCTACATTTAAAAGTGTTGATCTAAGCTCCTCGATTCCTGCCCCGGTTTTTGCGGATAAATATATATCACCCTCTACCTTAACTGGCATTTCAGCAGTCAGATCAATTTTGTTATGGATTGTGAACAAAGGCAGACTAGATGGCAATTTAAAAATAATATCTTGTTCAGTAGACGTTACCCCGTGCTGCACGTCAACCAGCAATAACGCAACATTAGCTTGGTTAATCGCTTGCCAGGTACGCTCGATACCAATACGCTCAACTTCGTCCTCAGTGTCACGCAAACCGGCCGTATCTATAATATGAATCGGCACACCTTCAATCTGGATAGTTTCACGAACCGCATCCCGAGTCGTACCGGCAATTGCAGTGACTATAGCCAGATCTTCACCTGCCAGCCGGTTAAGCAAACTCGACTTTCCTACATTGGGTTGACCAATCAGAACAACGCGAATTCCATCGCGTAACAGACTGCCCTGGCGGGCTGACTGCTCGATTTCCAGCAATTGTTGCTTAATCTTCTCTAAACGCTCGAATGCTTTAGCTGCTTGTAAAAATTCCAGCTCTTCTTCAGGGAAGTCTAGCGTTGCTTCAACCAGCATACGCAAATCGATAAGACTTGCGACTAACGTATCAATCCGATTTGAAAATTCACCGGTAAGTGAACGAATTGCAGAACGTGCAGCCTGCGCCGAGCTAGCATCGATTAAATCAGCGACACTTTCAGCTTGCGCCAAATCCAGCTTGTCGTTCAAAAAAGCACGCTGAGTAAACTCACCTGGATTAGCCAAGCGCGCACCCAATTCCAGGCAACGTTTTAATACAAGATTGAGTACTACGGGGCCGCCGTGTCCTTGCAGCTCAAGAACATTTTCACCGGTAAACGAATGTGGTGCAGGAAAATATAGCACGACCCCTTCGTCCAGAACAGTGTCATCTCCGTCCAGAAAATGTGCAAAATGTGCGTGTCTTGGTTCTGGAGTCATGCCCAGCAAAGGCAGAAAAAAAGGCGTTAAATTTGAACCGGAAATCCGAATAATACCTATGCCACCGCGACCAGGCGCGGTGGCAATTGCAGCTATGGTATCGCGATCAGCGTTTTGCATGGCCGGCTTGAGCGGCCTCGTATTTACGCGTGATGACCCATTGTTGACTGATCGACAATACGTTATTCACAACCCAATACAAAACCAAGCCCGCAGGGAAGAAGAAAAAGAAAATACTGAAAGCAACTGGCATTATCATCATAACCTTCGCCTGGATAGGATCTGGAGGTGTTGGATTCAGTCTTGTTTGCAATATCATGGTTAAGCCCATGATGATAGGTAATACATAGAACGGATCCGGTGCCGACAAGTCATGAATCCAGCCTATAAATGGCGCTTGACGCATCTCCACACTGCCCAATAATGCCCAGTAAAGCGCAATAAATACCGGTATCTGCACAACGACAGGCAAGCACCCTCCCAACGGATTAACTTTTTCTGTCTTATACAAATCCATCATTGATTGATGTAATTTCTGCCTATCATCGCCATGCAACTCTTTTAACCGTTGCAGCTTAGGTGCAAGACCACGCATCTGGGCCATAGACTGATAGCTTTTTGCTGACAACGGGAAGAACATCAGTTTTATCAGTATAGTCAGAATAACGATTGCCCAACCCCAATTACCAACAACACCATGTATCTTTTGCAGTGCCCAGAAAATTGGTGCGGCAATTGGCGTCAACCAGCCATAATCAACTACATAATCTAAACCAGGTGCTAATGCAGTTAATGTTTTCTGAATCTGCGGGCCTACATACATGGGCACTTCAAATGACAGCGTTGAGCCTGGTTGAACCTTACCTTCAGGTAAAATCACACCAGCACTGTATTGATTGTTACCAATGGCTTTTGCGTAAAACTCGCGTTTGCCGCCATTTTTCGGGAGCCAGACGGATACAAAATGATGTTGGACCATACCTATCCAGCCATCATTGGCAAATTTAGGATAATCCTGCTCACCTTTATCCAGTTTTTTGAATTCTATTTTCGTAAACTTGCTTGCTTCTGTATACAAAGCAGGACCGGTAAATGTATGAACTAAACTCGACTCACCTTCTGGTGTTTTACCGTCACGCAATAGCTGAAAATACGCATCTACCGGCACAACATTAGCGCCTGGATTTGTAATTTGATACGCTACATCAATCTTATAACTATCGCGATGAAAGGTATAAAGCTTGGTTACTTTAATCCCTGTCTGAGCATCTACCCAAACCAAAGGCACCGTAAGACTCTGCTGACCTTGTGCTAACTGGTAGTTGCCAGGAACAAGCGTAAACAACGATTTATGATTAGGTAAACCCGCGCCTATTAAACCGGTCTGAGCTACGTAGGTATGATCTGGACTTTGCTCAAATAGAAATAATGGCTTATTTTTATCCAATGGATCTTGGTATTTCAACAGTGCCAAGCTTCGCAAATCACCACCATTTGCATCAATAACCGCACGCACCAGGTCAGTAGTTACTACTGCTTGCGCAGCCACTGGTAAATGATTCGCTGTATTATTAGGTGCGGCTGATACGGTAGCGGCCTGTGTCAGTGTAGGTACTGGTGCGTTAGCGTTAGCATTTGCAGGTGCGGTAACTGTTGCTGCCGGCTGTGGGGCATCTTGCTTTTGCCACGCTTCCCATAACATTAATAATGAAAAAGAAAACACAACAAAAAGAATAAGTCTCTGAGTATCCATAAATGTAACGCTTAGCTATAAAAAGATTAAGGTACTGGATCGTAACCACCAGGATTACGTGGATGACAACGTGAAACACGTTTAATTGCTAACCAGCCGCCTTTAAACGAACCATGTTTCGCAATTGCTTCAACCGCAAATTGGGAACATGTAGGCGTAAATCGACATCTTGGCCCCAACATAGGACTAATAGTGTACTGATAAATCTTTACAATTAGAATCAGGAGTTGAGACATCGTTTGGTTTTTTGCAATAAATGAATCAGTTCGTTTCGAACTAATAAAGATTCACTTCTATTGAATGGCTTTGTTACTCGCACAATATAATCCAATGCTGGTAACTCTGGTCGCTGTAAACGGAAAACATCCCTTACTATACGTTTAGCCAAATTCCGTGCTACTGCCGTGCGCAATTGCTTTTTACCAACAACAATACCTAATCGTGCAGTTTCCATTATATTAGGTTTGGCGTAGACGTTTAAAAAACGGCCTGTTTTACCACAGCGGAAATTAAAAACGGATGAAAACTCATCCGTTTTTAACAATCGGTTACTTCGCGGAAAAGTATACCGAATATTCATCTGCTAACTATCTGCGAATTACCGAGATTCACCTACGGCAAGACGAACACGACCTTTAGCACGACGTGCATTAATCACTGCGCGACCGCCTTTGGTTCTCATTCTGACTAAAAAACCATGGGTACGCTTGCGGCGAATAACGGAAGGTTGGTAAGTGCGTTTCATAACAAAATCCTAATATAAATAATTCCGTAGAACATAGCATTAGACTATTTTATTACCCTTGTTGTCAAGATAAAACATTGCCTCTTGATAAAATTAAAAATGACGGTATTCAAATAATTAAATCTTAAGATTTTAAGCAATTAGATGTTAATAAGATTATATATAAATTCAATAACAATAATAAGAGCCGGAAATTTTACCAAATAAGTCATTATTTTTACTATAAAACAATTGGTTAAATCACTATTAAAGCTGTTGTCAAATCCTTTTTGGGTTGTTGATGAATTGTGGATAACTATTTTTTTCATAAATAAAATCAAGTTATGCACAAATTGTATTCCAGTTATACCTGTATTAAATGTAGTGAATTTTGATGATTATTTAGTATTTAACATATTGAATTATATGATAATAGATGCTTATATATTATTGTTTTGTAATTTTATCTTGCTGACTTAAATTGATGCGGATTTAGATACACCACATATTGAATTAAAAATAGTGTAAAAGTTGATAGATATCTTTTTGTGCGGGGATTAAACTTAACACAGTTTTTGAACTGAAAATTACAACATATCTTTACCTTGTTTGTAGTTACAAATTCCTCCTTATTTTAGCTATATAAAATTACTTTTATCTGTATTTATTATTTTGGTTTCCAATTTTGAACTTACGTTATGAATGAATTTTGGCAAGACTCTTTATCCAAACTCGCCCATGAGCTACCCGCTCAACAATTTAACACCTGGATAAAACCTTTAAAGCCAGTAGTAACCAATAATGAATTAAGCCTAATGGCACCTAATCGTTTTGTATTAGATTGGGTTAAAGATAAATTTCTAAACCGGATCGAAGAACTTGCGCTTGATTATTTTGGTGCATCGACGGTTATTAATCTTGCGGTTGATACCGTAGCTAAAAACAAACCCAGCACAGCTACTAAATCTGTTTCGAAAACAGTTGAGCCAGTTATTGCTGCCCAAAGAAAAGAAGCCCCTAAGCGACTCAACCCTGCTTTTAGTTTTGATACGCTGGTTACAGGAAAAGCCAACCAATTGGCCCGTGCTGCTGCTATTCAAGTTGCAGAAAACCCTGGTACCGCATATAACCCTTTGTTTATTTATGGTGGTGTAGGTCTAGGTAAAACACACTTAATTCAGGCAATAGGTAATTTTGTGCATGCGAATAATCCAGAAGCGCGGATTAGTTATATACATGCAGAAAATTATGTATCAGACGTTGTTAAAGCCTATCAGCATAAAACTTTTGATGAATTCAAGCGCCATTACCACTCTTTAGATTTGTTATTAATAGATGATATCCAGTTTTTTAGTGGAAAAAATCGTACGCAGGAAGAATTTTTCTATGCTTTCAATGCGTTAATTGAAGCCAAGAAACAATTAATTATTACCTGTGACACCTATCCTAAAGAAATTGCCGGCATGGAAGATAGGTTAAAATCAAGATTCAGTTGGGGATTAACCGTCTCAATTGATCCACCTGAATTAGAGATGCGTGTTGCCATCTTGTTAAAGAAGGCCAAAGCTGAAGGGATTACCCTGGAAGAAAACATAGCATTTTTCATTGCCAAACAGGTCCGTTCCAATGTCCGCGAACTAGAAGGCGCACTTAAACGCGTGTTTGCCTATTCACGGTTTTCGAATCGCCCTATAACCTTGGAATCGGCTAAAGAAGCACTTAAAGATTTGTTAGCAGTACAAAGTCGGCAGATTTCTATCGAGAATATTCAGAAAACGGTAGCTGACTATTACAAGATAAAAATTATTGACATGCATTCCAAAAAAAGAACACGAGCACTGGTTCGACCAAGACAAATTGCCATGTCATTAGCGAAAGAGTTAACTAGCATGAGTTTGCCGGATATTGGCGCTGCGTTTGGTGGACGGGATCATACAACAGTATTACATGCATGCCGCAAAGTCACTGAACTTAAAGAAGAAGATGCTAATATAAACAGGGAATACGCATTATTACTACAAGTCCTTACTAGTTGATATATGCATAATATCGAAATACAAAATACGTATAACTTGATATTAGTTTGTGGATAAGCGCTGTTTTTAAAAAGTTGTAATAGTTATCCACAATTGATTCACACTGCTATCAGTCTTTATTAACACCATTAAGATTTAAATAACAGATTGTTTATAAAGTTAAATAATGACTTATTAGTATAAATTGAACTCTCTTATTATTGTTATTAAGGTTATATATGTTATTACTAGAAACTAATCGAGACGCTTTATTAGGGCCACTGCAAACAGTGACGGGGGTCGTTGAAAAAAGACATACCCTACCTATCTTGTCTAATGTACTAATTGAAAAATCACATAATCAATTATCTATGTTGGCAACGGATCTTGAGATACAAATTAAAATCATTACCGAGACCAATTCAACTGAAGGTGATTTTGCGATTACGGTTGCTGCCAAAAAAATGGTTGATATCTGTCGTGCTTTTAATGACAAAGCGATTATTTCATTAGAAGCGAATGACAACCAACTGCAAATTAAATCCGGAAAAAGCCGTTTTAATTTGCAGACACTGCCTGCCCAAGACTTTCCCACTATTGAAACCAGTGTCGATGCGGATAATCATATTAAAATTGCGCAAAAAACATTAAAAAACCTGATTTCCATGGTGCAGTACGCTATGGCGCAACAGGACATTCGCTATTATTTGAATGGCATGTTGCTGGTGTTGGAAGGCAATAAAATAACGGTAGTCGCAACTGACGGTCACAGACTCTGTCTGGCTGCGGATACATTGGTAGAATCAGCAACCAAGCAGGAAATTATTATTCCGCGTAAAACCATCCTGGAATTGACCAAATTATTGGGTGATACAGAAGAGCTGGTAACGGTAACGATATTTAAAAATCAAATCAGGTTTGATATTGGAAACATTCAGCTGATATCTAAAGTAATTGATGGAAAGTTTCCTGATTACAACCGCGTCATCCCCACTACACACAAGAACATACTGACCGCCGACAGGCTGCCTTTACAGCAGGCTTTACAACGTGCAGCCATTCTATCTAATGAAAAATTCCGTGGCGTGCGCTTGGTGCTCAGTCAGAATGAGCTGAAAATAGTATGCAACAATAATGAGCAGGAAGAAGCCCAGGACGAAATAGAAGTTAATTATGATGGCGATCCGCTTGATATCGGATTTAATGTTTCCTATTTGCTGGATGCATTAAATCATTTGAGCACCGAAAAGATTAATTGCCATTTCGGCGACGCCAGCAGCAGTATGTTGATGACAGTTCCTGATAATGCCAATTACAAATACGTTATAATGCCAATGCGTATTTGATTTTTAAATAGTTATTTTAAGTTATCGTTACACCCCTATGTTCCACGTGAAACATAATTATCGATTGAGTGTGTCTATATATGAATAAAGAATATGATTCAAACAGTATCCGCATTTTAAAAGGTTTAGATGCCGTACGTAAGCGTCCAGGTATGTATATTGGCGATACGTCCGATGGAACTGGATTGCATCATATGGTGTTTGAAGTATTAGATAATGCAATCGATGAGGCACTTGGTGGTTATTGTGATGACATCAAAGTTATTATTCATGCGGATAACTCCGTATCCGTTACTGATAATGGACGCGGTATTCCGGTAGATATAAAACAGGATGATGAATTCAAGCGCTCAGCTGCTGAAATCGTCATGACTGAATTACATGCCGGTGGTAAATTTGATCAGAATTCTTATAAAGTATCGGGCGGCTTGCATGGCGTGGGCGTGTCAGTGGTTAATGCACTGTCAGACTGGCTGAAATTGCGCATATGGAAAAATGGCCATGTGTATCAGATGGAGTTTCGCCAAGGGGATGCAGTTAGTCCTCTGGCAGAAACCGGTAAAACGGATCGGCATGGTACCGAAGTGCATTTCTTTGCATCAAAAGAAACATTTGGTCTGATTGAATTTCACTATGATATTTTAGCGAAACGTATCCGTGAACTGTCTTTCCTGAATAACGGAGTGAAGATAGAGCTGATTGATCAGCGTGATGGCAAAAGTGAAAATTTCGCTTTTTCCGGCGGTGTTCAAGGGTTCGTTCAGTACGTCAATCGCAACAAAACAGTTTTACACCCTCATATATTTTACGCAATGGGTGAAAAGGACGGCATGACGGTAGAAGTTTCCATGCAATGGAATGACTCCTATGCAGAAACGGTGCAATGCTTTACTAACAACATTCCCCAGCGTGATGGTGGTAGCCACCTTACCGGTTTGCGTACCGCGATGACACGCACGCTGAATCAGTATATTGAACAGAATGAGTATGCGAAAAAAGCAAAAATAGATACTACTGGCGATGATATGCGCGAAGGCCTGACTTGCGTGTTGTCAGTAAAAGTACCAGAACCAAAATTCTCCTCACAAACAAAAGATAAACTGGTTTCATCCGAGGTACAACCTGTAGTTTCCGAAATCGTCAGTCAGAAACTGACAGAATATCTGTTAGAAAATCCGAACGACGCGAAAATTATTGTTAATAAAATTATCGATGCAGCCCGTGCGCGTGATGCAGCACGTAAAGCGCGTGAAATGACACGCCGTAAAGGTGTGTTAGACGGTATGGGCTTGCCTGGAAAGCTGGCAGATTGTCAGGAAAAGGACCCTGCCCTGTCGGAAATTTACCTGGTCGAGGGTGATTCCGCAGGAGGATCTGCTAAACAAGGACGTGATCGTAAATTTCAGGCGATCTTGCCACTCAAGGGTAAGATATTAAACGTTGAAAAAGCGCGATTCGATAAACTGGTTTCCAGTCAGGAAATCGTAACCCTGATTACTGCTCTGGGCACAGGTATTGGAAAAGATGAATACAATGCGGATAAATTACGCTATCACCGCATTATTATCATGACTGATGCGGACGTGGATGGATCACACATTCGAACCTTGCTGCTGACGTTCTTTTACCGTCAAATGCCGGAATTGGTAGAGCGTGGTCATATTTATATCGCACAGCCACCTTTGTATAAAGTAAAGTTTGGCAGAACTGAACGTTACCTTAAAGATGAACATGAATTAAAAGCATTTTTGCTAGCTGAAGCCACTAAAGAATCAAAACTGATAACGGCAGAACAAGGCGGTACGGAAATCAGTGGCGCAGCATTAGAAAATATCGCCAAATCGTATTTGCTGGCAGAAGCTGTAATCGAACGCATGAGCCGGGTTATCGATGGCTCAGTAATGCATACCTTAATGGATATTGCACCTATCTCACTGGCAAATCAGGCTGATGCCGAGCAGGCAGCCAAAGTGTTGAAAGCTGCGATACAGGATCCGGCGGTAACAATTGAGGCTGAATATAACGCTGAAAATGAGGTTTATTCACTTAAAATCAATCGCCGTCATCATGGCAATGTGCAAGTAACCCGACTGGATGCTGATTTTGTGGAGAGTGGTGATTATGCCCAGATCCGTGAAACCAGCCAGGTGCTACAAGGTTTATTGGGACAAGGTGCCAAAGCTGTACGTGGTGAAAAAGAACAGTCAGTATCAAGCTTTAAAGAAGCGCTGGAGTGGCTGCTTAATGAAGTAAAACGCGGCTTGGCAATCCAGCGCTATAAAGGTCTGGGCGAAATGAACCCAAGTCAACTGTGGGAAACCACGATGGATCCGACGGTACGTCGTTTAATGCGTGTGCAAATTGACGATGCTATCAGTGCAGATGAGATATTCGTTACGTTAATGGGTGATCAGGTCGAACCACGTCGTGCATTTATTGAAACGAATGCTTTGGGTGTACGAAATCTAGATGTGTAAGTTGCTGTAATCGTCCACAAAGTTTATATATTTTCGGACACAGCGAAAGTCGTGTGTAACTGCCGGTCAGCTATCCAAAGTATGAATAGCTGACTGGCAGTAAAAGCGACAAAATTATTCAGTTACTTCATGGCCTATCACACCACCAACGGCTGCCCCGCCATCGTACCTGCAGGGCTGCCACCTGTTGCCACCGACGGCACCTACTCCAGCACCGATTGCAGTATTTTTATCCAGATTAGTCATACCTGCGCACCCACCGAGAATAAATAGCATGGTTGCAATTGCACAATTTTTGAATAGTGTTCATTTGGAATGAGACCTTTGCACGATGTAGCGAGCGCAGTTCAGATGAGGCGGAAATCAGCGAAAAAGCGGAGTGTACAAATAGTACATGAGCATTTTGAGCTGATTTTCAACGAAATATGAACAAGCGCAGTAATCGTGCAAAGGTCTCGGAATACCTCTTCATTTATTAACCGGTACTCAAGCAGATACGGGTGGATTATTTTCCGTAATGCATCTTTGCGTCGCTTGAGCACATATCCTTAGCGTTGCCGGCTAGTGCGTCACATCTTGTTTTTTCGACAGCATAATCAGCATCGCGTTTATCAGCAGCGGCATCTTGACGGGCTTCGCTGCCTATCTTTTTTGCTTTCATTTGTGCATCTGCCGATTTTTCATTGGCTGTTGTATTGGCCTCTGCACTTGTGAGTTGTGCTTTTGCATCAGACTTAGCGCTTATCAGCGCGGCTTTGGCTTCTTTTACACAGACATCCTTGATATTCCCTGCTTTGTCATCACAGCGTTCAATGGCTACGGCATAATCTGCCTTGGCCTTGATGACTATGGCATCATAGCGCGCTTGCTTTGACGGCCTATAGCTAGCATCGAGTTCTGCCTGAGCAACGTTTTTCTTGCCCTTAGCATCAACGACACAGATATCCTTGGCATTATCAGCATACACATTGCAATTGTGTTTGGCCGTTTTATACTCAGACTTAATAGTTTGTGTTATTGATTTATATTCAGTTTTCGACATGTTTTGTGCCATGGCGTTAACGCTATAAACAAGGCTGATTGCCAGAGTGATGGCACTAATATTGATTTTAGTCATTATGTTATTTCCTTAAGCAGGATTTAAATACGAAATTGGTAATTCATCACTGTTGCTGTGTTGCGCCAGTTCATTTTTGACTGGCTTGCCAATCTGCAATTTGCTTCTCGGTTTCATCTTTGGTAATGCCGTAGAGTTCCTGAATTTTGCCGGATAGCTGCTCACGTTTACCGGCAATGACGTCCAGATGGTCGTCACTCAACTTCCCCCATTGTTGCTGAATATTGCCTTTTAGTTGTTTCCAGTTACCTTCAATTCGATCCCAGTTCATGTTAATCACCTCTTAAAATTTAAATATTGGGACTTGCCGGAAGGTGCGAAATTGCACTGCGGCATTGCATGTTCACAGTCTCAATATAACCAAGTTTATGGTGGGGATAAGGTTGCGTCTGTGCGCTGGCGAACAAATAAAAAGCCCTGCTTAAGCAGGGCGTTAGAAGATACACGGAGGGGAATTATGTCACGAATTAAACGGCAATTAATGTACCCTAATTATTGAATTCAATAAGGTGATTACTCGTATGCCAAGCTTATTTAAGTCTGAGTTGATTGTCTACGTGCTTCACTCCGGCCACTGCTTCAGCCAGCGTTTTAACACGTTCGCTGTTTTGCTCGGTATCAACAGAGCCAGTCAAGGTAACCACGCCATCGACAGTATCAACACCAATCTGTAATGATTTTAGAGCGGGTTCGGCAAAAATAGCGGCTTTGACTTTGGTGGTAACTGTCGCATCATCAATAGCCATGGCGGTTTTCGCGGTTTGCGTTTCTATGCTTTTATCAACTTTGTCGACGGTCTCACCGATTTTATTACTGGCCGTCTCAGCTGCCTGGTCTATTTTTTTCCCGGCATCTTCAGCTGAGTTTTGTTTACTACAGGCTGAAACGCCAGTGAGCAACACTAATATCAGTACAATTCGTTTGGCATTTTGCATTCGATACATTGTTGCCTCCTAATATACATAAAGTAAAACGGACGAAATAAAAGATAATTACGGCACTACTAAAAGCGGATGGGCGCTAGAAACGGATTTCCAGCAGCCCATCCCTTAATGGTAGCGTCAATGCAGGAGAAATTATCCCTCCAGAGCTGACGCATATGTCAAAACATCAGTCATGACCGTTGCCGTGACCCTTGCCATTGCCATGGCCGTTACCATGACCATTACCATGCTGCTCATCCCGCTGGTCTCCGCGATTATCATTCCTGCGCTCATCTTGGCCGTAACCACGGTGTTCACGTTGCCGATTCTGATAGTAGGGTACGTAATCATGTCGGTACCAGCTATCTTGCACAAAATAGACGCGCTCACCGCAGGCATTGTATTCGCGGCAATGCTTCTCCCAGTGTTTGGCATGGCCTGGTGGCACGCGCAGATAAATAGGTGGGCGATCCCTTGGTACTTGTTGAACTATCATCGGCTGACGATAAATAACTTGTGGCGGCGGGTAGCCACCGATGTCCAGGCGACCATAGAAGCCTGGCTGGCCGATAGTGACTGAGACGCCGACATCGGCAGCGAGTGCCGGTGTGGCAATCGCTGCTGTTGCCATGGTTGCTGCAATTAGAAAACGTTTCATATGCTATCTCCTGTTGAAAATGTGTTTAATTATCGAAATCCGGATTATTCTGTCATGCATTATTCATCACGCTCCCGATTTCGCTCCTGCTCTTGACCCTCTTTAGGTGTATGCGTTAAATCCTATTCTTGCGGATTTTCATCACGTCCCTGAGGTTTTGGTACAAGCTGCTGATAACGTTGACGTACTGCAGGGTCATGTGGCCAGTAACGGTAATTTTTCTGTAGCAGTTCCTGTTGTTGCTCTATGCGTTGCGGGTAGTATTCATTTGTGTACTGACGCTGGTAGGCTGGTAGTGGTGCCGGTGCTGGCGCAGTCCCGCGTATCCATCTATCCCAACCCTTTCTGCGTTGTTCCCATTCGCGCCCCCAATGATCGCCCCAGTGTGGAGGCGCATCAGGCCGCCAGCCATAGAAATACGCCGGTGGCTGGCGATAGTAGTAAACGGGGATGCGCAGGATAAACACGGGCACATATTCGGGATCTACCCGATCCCAAGGACCGTTATACCAGATGCTGCTATACCAGTAATCATCCTGATAAATCCAGTACATGCCATCGTAAAAAAAGAAGTTTGCATTCAACTGGGGCGCGTAATAAACCGGGTAACCCGGTATGGCAACCAGGTCTGGATAAGTGGGGAGATTGATACCTATGCTTACGCTAGGCATGCGAACGCCAATGCCAACCTCAGCGGTGGATGCTGTGGAATATAATAGAAAGCCTAAAGCAATGAATATATATCGATTTTTTAGCATTGTGTGATCTCCATGCAGCAATAACTAAAGTCGGCACTGGCCGTTGACAGGGCAAGGCGTCAAGATTCACTATCGCTATCTTATCTGCATTTAGCTACATGCTTCTGTACGCTAGCGTACACTGCACCAACATAAGTACACTATCACCATTATTGATATATAGTCGAACAGTTTAGTGTATACAACTAAATGTTTGCTAAAACTGATTTGGTTTTCTTTCATTGTGCGTAGGTTGCAAGTCGTGTTTCCCCTGGGAGTATTGGTCGTACATGAAAAACCCCGTGTATTTTCACGCAGCTCAATTTGTAGCGGTATTTGCGCTATTTCTGCTTGCAGGCTGTAGTTCGATCCCTGCGCTGGTGCCAGATATGGCGATGCGGCCATCACGCCCGGTACAACTCGATGGTGCACACGGTCCTTTGAGTGCTGCGCAGAGTAAGACGATTCTCGCCAGGCTGAAAAATAATGCTACTGAGACCAATATCTTTGACAGGCATCTGGCACTGGAATCCGAGCTAGTCGGTAGCCCGCTGGTGGTGGGTAATAAGGTCACGCTACTGGTTGATGGCCCGACCACGTATAACGCCATGTTTACCGCTATAGAGCGTGCCAAAAACCATATTAATATGGAGACTTACATCTTTGAAGATGATGAAGTCGGGCAACGTTTTGCTGCACTGTTAATGAAAAAGCAACAAAGCGGGGTGCAGGTGAATCTTATCTATGACAGCGTGGGTTCAATCAACACACCTAAAGCGTTTTTTGACACGTTAAAACAGAGTGGTGTGAATGTACTGGAATTTAATCCGGTTAATCCGCTGCTCGCACGTAAAGGCTGGGATGTTAACCGGCGGGATCACCGTAAACTGCTGATTGTGGATGGGCAGGTTGCGTTCGTTGGCGGTATTAACATTAGCAGCGTGTATTCCAGCTCATCATTCCGCAGGGTTAAAATAACAAAAAAGAATCAGGCATGGCGGGACACGCATTTACGTTTGGCCGGGCCGGTTGTCAGTGAATTCCAGAAGCTGTTTATGGCAACGTGGATCGAGCAACAAGGTGAGCCGCTGGCGCCCAGAGATTATTTTCCAGTATCTAAAAATTACGGTCATGAGGTAGTGCGCGCTATTGGCAGTTCGCCCGAAGAGCCATACAGTCAGATTTACGTAACCCTGCTTTCGGCCATTAATAATGCGGAAACCCAGGTGTATTTGACCAATGCCTATTTTGTTCCCGACCCGCAATTGCTGGCAGCACTTAAACAAGCCGTTCAGCGTGGCGTAGATGTAAGGTTGCTATTACCTGCAACCACAGATTCGGCACTGGTATTCTATGCATCACGTTCGTATTACGATGAGTTGCTGAATGCCGGCATCAAAATTTATGAGCGGCAGGATGCGCTCTTGCATGCCAAAACGGCGTTGATAGACGGTGTATGGTCAACAGTAGGATCAACCAATCTCGACTGGCGTAGCTTCCTCAACAATCAGGAAATCAATGCCGTTGTACTGGGGCAGGATTTTGGTTTGCAAATGCAGGTGCTGTTCGAGCAGGATTTGGCATCGTCTAAACTGATTACATTGGAAAGCTGGCGTAAACGACCCGTCAGCAACCGGATCAAGGAACGTGCGGCGCGGTTATGGGCGCGTTTGCTGTAGTCTGCTCAACACTACTCACCAAGCACTTCTGCGACAGGCTGCAACTGCTCTACATGCTGCGATATTACTTTGATAATGACGATGATGGGGATACCTAGCAGCATGCCCCATATCCCCCATAGCCATGCCCAGAACAACAGGGAAATAAACACCGCCGCTGCATTCATCTTGGCTATCCTGCCTGTCACCCAGGTTGTCACAAAGGTGCCGACGAAAGTGGCTATCGCCAGCGACGCACCGGCCACTAATAATGCCATCGACATAGAGTCAAATTGCAAATAAGCAACCATACCAGTGGCTGCTGCGGTAAATACCGGGCCGATATAGGGAATGGTATGCAGCAGTCCCGCAGTCACTGCCCAACCACCTGCATTATCCAGTCCTATTAGGCGGAAAGCGACCCAGCTGAGTAAACCTAGCAGCATATTCGTCAATAACAACATGAACATGTATTTCTGGATTGAGTTATTAATGTCGTTGAGGATGTTAATGGTGATTTTCTTCCGTGATAGCGATGGTCCGGTAAGGCGCAGCAGTTTACGCTTGAAGGTATCACCGCCAGCTAGGAGAAAAAAGGCCAGAAAAATCACCATGGTCGCTTGGCTAATGAAGCCTAATACGCTAACCGAACCTGCCCACATCACATCACCCAGCTTGAAACCCGGTTTATCGATGACAATGTGAGTAATGCGCTGTTTGTGCCCGGGTGGCGTGCTGGTGATCTGGCTGCCCGCCTGCTCCATTTCACCCACCGCAGCTTGCATTCTCTGCATGCTACCGTCCGGGTCATTTCGCATGTTAGCCAAACCGGCAGATAGTTTGCTGGCCGCCTCGGGCAATTGTGTGAAAATGGTCTGCATCTGCCCACGTAACGAATACGTACCCAGCGCGAAGGCGCATATAAATGCCACAATCACTACGCTGGTCCCCAGTATGCGCGGTATTTTGATGCGTTCCAGCAGTATGACGAGGGGATTAAGCGTGTAAGTCAGGAAAATGCCAAGCAACAGCGGGACAAAAAATGTCTGCATCCAGTCCAATGCAAAGATTACGGCGACGGCTGCCAGTATACCCAGCGCCAGACCGCGTGCATCCACCGGGACGTGGACGACGAACGTATGGACGCCTTCAGTCGCATCAGCAGCAGGTACTGCCACTCGTTGTATATCGGCATCCTGGTCTGAGTTTGGATTCATAGCAGTTTCTTTTATTTATCGTGCAATTTACGTAGTAATTTCCACGCCACCCAGCCACGTCCCAGCCATTTGCCCAGATAGATCGGGCGCAGCGTTGCCAGCGCAAGCCCGCTACCGATAAGCCAGACAGGATGGTGCTTGAGATAACGTAATAACGTCAGTCCCTGGTCAACCCGTGTTAACGGTATGCGCCATGGCTCGATAGTCGCCGCTAGCATAACACGCTGCGCCGCCGCTAGCGCAACCAGACGCTCGCGGCGCTCAGTGAGTAGGACTAATTTCTTACTCATAATCGTGAAACGAGCTGATCTCGGTCTTTTAACAGCTCTGACATGCTCGTGGCAAATAGCCGGGGTTTGGTTTTCGTTTTATACCGGAGGCGTCCCCATGCGGCTATACCCGCCATGAGAAAGCATCCGGCAAGCGTGCCCAGCACCAGCAGGCGATGTGTGTCCCAGAAGGCGGCAACCAGCAGTATGGTTGCCAGCACAACCCCTACTCCCAGACAAAACAGGGCAGTTAGTGCCAATACCAGTAGCGACAACACGTGCTCCCGATCTTCTTCCAGATCGGCAACCAGCAGATCAAGACGCGTGTGCGCAATAGCTACCAGCGTGGAAGCGAGCGTTGTCAGTGAGGATAGCAGCCCTTTATGCTCTTCGGGTGTGTGCTCGGCCATGGCTCAGGAATTAACGGCGGCCGATGAGTAAGCCAACCACCAGACCAACACCGGCAGCAGCACCGATGGCTTTCCATGGATTTTCATGGACGTAGACATCCGTTGCCTTGGCGGCGGCTTTGGTTTTGGCAAGCAATGCATCTTGCGCTTCCATCATACGGGCTTTAGCGATTTTAAGTGACTCTTCTGCCTTGGCGCGGACTTCTATCAATTTTTCTCCCCCTTGATTGGCGGTGACTTTCAGCAGTGCTTCAGCATCCTCTACGACCACTTTGAAATCAGCGATCAGTTGTTGTTTGCTGGTTTGGTCAGCCAATGCTTCCATACCCTTTTGAGTTGTACGTTCAATTGCATTCATGGTGGATTCCTATCGTGTAATGGTTAATTGTTAAAATGAAAATTTCCAGCCAGCAGCAATTTGAATAGCTTGCCAGAGGCCGGGAGGGTTACTCCTTGCGTACAAACAGCAGCAACATGCCGGCTACGAGGGCGCCTACGCCAGCCCAGACCGGGATATTTACAGTTTCCGTACTTTTTACGGACAGTTCTATCGGGCCTAGTTTGGCTTGTTGTGTATCCTTGGTGTAAGTGAAACCACCATAGGCCAAACCCAGGGCGCCCGCTACGATCAGCGCGATTGCCAACATTTTAATTGCATTCATTTCATTATCTCCGGTCAGTTTGTTATATGCCTCGGCCTTGAATGACCCGAATCAATATCACCACAACAGCGATAATCAGCAGGATGTGAATAAATCCACCCATGGTGTAAGAGGTAACCAGACCAAGTACCCACAGAATCAGCAAGATAATTGCAATAGTCTCAAGCATGTTTATAACTCCTTATAAAAACAGATTGCCGCAATGGTTACCCTAAATTCGACCCAGCAGTAGCAGGATGATCAGGATGATGAGTACCAAGCCAAGACCACCACTCGGTGCATAACCCCACGACCGGCTGTGCGGCCAGGCAGGGAATGCACCAACCAGCAATAGTATGATTACAATCAATAATATAAGTCCCATGATGATATCCTCTGTATGTGCAGTGTCAGTGGTGCAGTCACTCGGGCATTACGTTAGCGTATTGCCCGGGAATGGCCGCAGATGATTAGCGTGGCGCGATGTTGCCGTTATCGTTGGAGATAATGATCTCGACACGCCGGTTTATCTGGCGGTGGGAAGCAGTATCATTGCTGGCAACCGGGTAGGACTCCCCGTAACCATGCGTAGCAATACGGTCGCTACTGATACCGGCATCGGTCAGTGCTACGCGCACAGCATCAGCGCGTCGTTCCGAGAGCGCCTGATTGTGCTCTTCGCTGCCGGTACTGTCGGTATAACCCTCAACCAGAACCTTGCGTTGCGGATATTGTTTGAGAAAGGTTTCCAGCTTTTGTAGGCTTTGCATGCCGTGCGGTGACAATTGCGCTTTGTTGGTATTGAACAATACATCGCCTAGCGTAATAACCAGGCCGCGCTCGGTTTTCTTGGCATTTAATGCCTTGAGCTGCATGTCCTGCTGTGCAATAAGTGCTTGATCATTGGCAGCATTAGCATTGGCGGCAGCTAAAGCGACGGCTTGCTGATCCGCAGTTTGTTGCACTATGGCAGTTTGCTGTTTGGCTGCGGCAGCTTCAGCGGTTTTCTGATCGGCGGTTTCCTGTGCAATGCCTACCTGCTGATGCGCGGCATCTGCTTCAGCTGTTCTGGCCGCCAGGCGGATTTGATCGCGCTGTGCGCTGGCGCTGGCAACGGCTAGTTCAGCTGTTTTGCGTTTGGCTGTTTCCTGCGCAATAGCGACTTGCTGGTTGGCAATATAAGCCATCTGGTTGACCGTAGCATCGCTTGCCCCCTTGCTTAATGCGGTGTCCGCCTTGGTCAGGGAATTGCCGGCTTCCTGCAATTCGACCGCTGCCAGATTGGTAACTGCAGGGTTGCTGCGCGCATTGTCGTAGCTGCTATGTGCATCGGAGAGCGCGGTGTTTTGCGGCATTGAGCTGCAACCTGAAAAAATGGCAACAGCAATCAGTGTCATAGGGAAATACAATTTTTTTTGCATGATGGACTCCGTTGATGATTAGTTGGTTTTACGGTTGATTTCCTGGCGTAGCACGCGGCTATCTTCCTGCACTGCATCTGCGGCTTTTTTTGCTTTGGCAGTTCGTGCAGCTGCACTGGCTAACTGGGCATCCACCTGCGCCTGTTCGGCAAGTTGCCGAGCCAGCACATAATCCTTATCCGTCATGGCGCGTTCGGCAGCAGCCATCTTATCCATGGCGGACTTGAGCTGAACTGGCGCAAACTCATTGCTTCCCGCATTGTTGGCTTCGGTTACTGCCGCTCTGGAAACAGCCATTTGCGCTGTCGGTGCAGGGGTGCTGGCGCAACCGGCCATAAAGATAACCGCACCAGCTGTGATACCGATTCGGCGTAGCATTTGATACGATTTACCCTGATATAAATTTTTCATCATTTGTCCCATCCATTGAGTTAAGCGTCGAACATGACCTTGGTCATGGCAATTGCTGTGATTGCAACGATTTCCAATTCAGCTGACAGCAATTCATCTGCCTGATTGTCGTACCCATCATAGGGTGCGAATATGGACGTGTCTGTGCGGTGTCGTACATAGCAGCGCTATGTGAGGAGGTTTATTTGCCGGGTTTGCAGTTGGTTTGATGCTGGCGGAAATGAATGCGGGGTACTGCGTTGTCTGTTACGGGTGCAGCGTGAAATTAAGTCTGGAGAAGCAGCCAAACCCGGTAAGGCACCGGGTTTGGGGAGTGATGCTATTGGCGGTATATCACGCCATTTTCAACGCGTACTCTGTCCCCGTTTCTAAAGCTGCCAGCGGTGGGCTGGGTTAATGTTTGGTATGAGCCATCATCCATGCGAATGGTGAATTTATAAGCATTACCGGTTCCGGTCTTGCCCTTCTCCAGTTGATGTCCCACATAAGCACCGGCAGCTACGCCACCGACTGTTGCAACCGTTTTACCCGTGCCGCCACCTACCTGATTGCCCAGGATGCCGCCGATAACGCCGCCAGCAACTGTCCCCAGTCCCATGCCGGTGCCGCCAATGCCGCCACCCTGTTGTACTATCTCGATAGACTGCACCACGCCATAACCTGAATACGGTGCATTTGCGCGCGTCCCCATGTTGTCACATGCGGCCAGGCTTAGCAGTAACAATGCAGTTAATGCCAATTTAAATTTAGTTAACATAGACATAATAAATCTCCTTCTGTTATGGACGGGCAATCAGGCAGTATACACAGATTCGTCTTGGTCCAGATTAATCTCGGTCATGCTGCTCATGGCCATGATCCCGGTCGTGCCCATTATCGCGATTACGGAATCGAACCTCCTGGGGATAGCGGTTTCTGGGCAGATCCATCCACGGGCCACTTCGGGCATTGGAATAGCTCCAGCGATTATTCTGGTAATAATAGTAATAACCACTGTAAAAATAGTAAGGTTCTACGCCTAGCTCCACTACCACCGGCAATGCTGGGGCAACCGCTAATTGCGGGCCGCGCTGTGCCGGTACCACGACGCAAGCGCTGAGCAGAATGGCCGTTAATGTTGCGGATAATATCGTTTTGTACATGGTTATCCTCCTCCTAAACAGTATGGATTTTCCTGATATCAGAATAGCGAACAGGACACGGCATACTGCCCATCATCTTGTAGCAGAGAGACTTTCAGCTTAGTTGATTACGCTAGAATTACAAGCGCGTGAGCGGCTGTGCTGTCAGCAGTCGAGAGGAATTAGGATCGGCCGGTTTGTAATGGAAAACGTACTTTTATTCGCGTACCGCGTGCATGGTCAGGGGTGGAAATGGTTAATTCGGCACCGTGTAATTTGGCAATTTCCTGAACAATGGCGAGCCCCAGTCCACAGCCATTGCCGGGGCTACCATCAACACGATAGAAGCGCTCCAGTACTTTTTCACGTTGCGATTCGGGTATGCCAATACCGTTGTCATCCACTTCCAATACTGCCCCGCCATCCTGATAACAGCGTACCGTGACATAACCATCTTCAGGCGTGTAGCGAATGGCATTATCAATCAGGTTGGCAACCAGTTCACCAATCAGCAGAGGGTCGCCCGACAGTTCGGCAGAGGTAATCTCAAACCCCAGATCAATATGCTTAGCTTTGGCACGTCCCAGCCATTGTCCGATCACATCTTCGATCAATGTGGCCAGATTTAAGTTCTGCATCGCCATCAGATGCAATGCGCCGGGTTCAGCCCGTGCCAGAGTCAGCAACTGGTTGGCGAGATGAGCCGCGCGCTGAGTGGCGGTGAGCAACTGCTCAAATGTAGCGCGTAATTCGGCAGGCATATCTTTACGCAGCGCCACCTCTACCTGGGTTTGCAGTCCGGCTAACGGGGTACGTAATTGATGCGCGGCATTGGCGAGAAACCGTTGCTGGCCATCAATAGCCGCCGCCAGATTATTTAATAGCGTGTTAAGGGATGCGATAACCGGGCGCACTTCCTCCGGCGCATGGTCTTCCGGTACCGGGCGCAAATCGCGTAGCGAGCGTGCGGCGATTTCGGCCTGCAATTTCTGGAGCGGCGTGAGGCCGCGGCTAATGCCAAACCAGACCAGCAATACCGCAGCCAGCACCATGACTAGCGCGGGTGCAATCATAATTGCCAAGATCTCGTACAGATTGCGATCGCGTTTGGAGAGGGTCTCGGCAATCTGGATCACGACAGCATCCGGGCTGTCATCCAGCTCCAGGCGTAATGCGGCAACCCGGACGTCACTACCATTGACGCTGGCATTATAAAATAGCGGTTTGGTAGTTAAATGTGGTGGAGTTGGCAGACGCAGGTTGCCTTCAAATACATGACCGTCATTAGTGGCAAGCTGGTAGTACAGGCTGTCATAGGCATCCGTGAACAGCGAGTGCAGGGATTCCGGTGCCATTTTTAGCACGGGTTTGTTATTCACTGTTTCGATGTGCTGGCTCAATGCCTGGATGGGATCCAGTAATGCTTTGTCATAGGCATCGGTAGCGGAGGTTCTGGCGATGTAAAATGCGCCAGCCGAGGCGATGGCCAGCAGGCCCAGCAGCGGGCCCAGCAGCCAGCCCAGCAATAAGCGTTTTAAGCTAGGCTGACGCATGCTGCGTAGTATCGTCAGCTTCTAACAGATAGCCAAATCCGCGTATGGTGCGAATGTTGACGCCCGCCGGCTCCAGCTTGTTGCGCAGCCGCGACATATAGACTTCGATGGCATTCGGGCTGATGGTCTCATCCCAGCTACACACAGCCTGTAAGATTTTATCTTTGCTCAACACCTGGCCTTGCCGCATCAACAGATATTCCAGCACTCCCCATTCGCGTGCGGTCAGGTTGAGCGGTGCCTGGTTCAGCCAGGCACGATGTGCCAGCGTATCCAGTATCAGGTTGCCGCATACCAGCTGGGCGCTGTTCAGCTGCACGCCACGTCGCACCAGCGCGCGCAGGCGGGCTTCGAATTCGCTTAAGGCGAAAGGTTTGACCATGTAATCATCGGCGCCTAAATCCAGCCCGCGCACCCGATCAGTTACTGCATCCCGTGCGGTCAGTATCAGCACCGGACAGGTCTGGCCACGCGTACGCAAACGCTTCAATACGCTAAAGCCGTCTATGCCCGGCAAGCCGATATCCAGCACCACCAGATCATAAGTCTCGGAACTGAGCGCCAGATCAGCGCGCTCGCCACTGTTCACCCGGTCAACCGCATAACCAGTCTGGTCCAGTGCACGGACCAGTCCGGCAGCCAGCAGATCATCATCTTCTACGATTAAAACGCGCATATACACCTCACTCAGGAATGGATTCGACAGGTTTGGAGATTGCCGCGCGCTGGAAAGCGAGTGGCAGCAGCAATAGAGTAAACAGGGTGGCTGAGACGATACCACCCACAATCACCACAGCGAATGGACGCTGGGTTTCAGAACCGATGCCGTGCGACAGAGCCGCAGGGAGTAAACCCAGCCCGGCCATCAGCGCAGTCATCAGGATGGGCCGCAGGCGCTGTACTGCGCCGTCCAGCACCGCTGTACGCATGTCAGCTCCGTTACGCAGCAGGTCGATGATCTGTTCCATCATGATGACACCATTCTGTACGGAAATCCCGGCTACGGCAATGAAGCCGACTGCCGCAGAGACGGATAAATGCAGCCCGGCCAAGCCCAGCCCGGCGATGCCGCCGATCAGGGTAAACGGCACCATCATTAATACCAGGCCAGCTAAACGTACTGATTTGAACGCCCAGAACAATAACGAGAAAATCATGAACAGGCTGATAGGCACGATGATCTTCAGGCGCTTCATGGCCCGTTGCTGATTCTCGAATTGACCACCCCAGGTGATGCTGTAACCGGGCGGTAATTTGACCTGCTCCTTTACGCGTTGCTGAGCTTCGGCCACGAAACTGCCCTGGTCGCGTCCCAGCAGGTTGGATTTGATTGACACATTACGGCCGCCCCCTTCACGACTGATGCGTGAAGCGCCCTGTTTGATGGAAATGGTCGCAATATCACTCAGTGCAATTGTTCCCGTCCCATTCGGCAGTGCGACTTGCAAATCACCGACATCATCTACCGCATCGCGATAAGGCTTGTCGAGACGCAGGGTCACATCGAAGCGCCGCTCGCCTTCGTAGAAACTGTTGACAGCCTGACCGGCGAGCGCGGTTTGAATCACGCTATTGGCATCGGCGACATTGATACCCAGGCGGCCCATCTTGGCGCGGTCGAGGACGATGTTGAGCTCGGTCTGGCCACCCACCTGAATAGCCGCCACATCGCTGGCACCGGGGGTCTCAGCAAGAATGGAAGCAATCTGGTCGGCTTTGTCCTGCAGGATATCCAGATCCGGTCCGAATACCTTCACCGAAATTTCGCCTTTGACCCCGGACATCGCTTCCTCAACGTTATCCTGTATCACCTGCGAGAAATTGGTTGGCAATCCCGGTATGTGTTTGAGCTTGGCTGTTATGCTCTCGATCAAGGCTTCTTTACTGGCGAAATGCCAGGTCTCGCGCGGTTTCAGGTCGGCCAGGATCTCCATGTTGTTGGGCCCTTTCGGATCGGTGCCATCATCCGGACGGCCGACGTGGGTGATTACATTGCCGACCTCCGGATAGCTACGCAAGATTGCGCGCACTTCGCGTTCGATGTCCTTGGTTTTATCCAGCGCAGTTTGCGGTGGCAGGCTGATGGTTAACCAGATATTGCCTTCATCCAGCTTGGGCAAAAACTCGCTACCCAGCATCGGCGCGCCGGCCAGGGCGATGACCAGTAAGGCGAGCGAACCCGCCAGTATCGTTTTGAAACGCAATTCGGCCCAAAGCAACAGAGCACGGTAGCGTTGCTGCAATGCATGCATCCAGTTGCTGTGCTTTTCTGCCATGCCGTTGTTCTTCAGCGTATAGGACAGTAAAGTCGGGATTAGCGTAAGCGTGAGGATCAAGGCACCGAGCAGTGCAAAACTCAGCGTTAATGCCACCGGGGTGAAGATTTTGCCTTCCACGCGCTGGAAGGTAAAAATCGGCAGGAACGCCAGAATAATAATGGCCTTGGAGAACAGAATCGGATGGCCCAGCTCAATTGCGGTTTGCTTGAGTGCATGAGTACGCCAGGTGACCGTATTGTGTGCCGCATTCAGGTTGCCTGCTGCCAGTCGTACCATCAATGCCTCTACCAGTACCACCGCACTATCAATGATGATACCGAAGTCGACCGCCCCAAGTGAAATCAGGTTAGCGGATACACCACGCGCATCCATCAGCACAAAAGCAAACAACAGCGCCAGCGGGATGATGGCGGCGACGATCAATGCTGCCCGCCAATTGCGTAAAAATACGATAAGTATGGTGATGACCAGTGCTGCACCCATGATCAGGTTTTCTGTCACCGTGTGCACGGTGTGCTTGATCAGTTGGGTGCGGTCATAGATGGTGTGCATCTTTACGCCGGGAGGCAGTTTTGCATTGATGTCATCGATTTTGAGCTTGAGATCGGCGACTACTTTTGCGGCATTCTGCGCTTTGACCATCTGCACGATGCCTTCGACCACATTGTCCTGATCGTTGAATGCGACTACCCCGGAACGGGTGCGTTCGCCTATGGCTACCTCACCGATGTCTCCAACTTGCACAGTCTTACCATCTTTGGCGGTGATCACCACATGAGCAATGTCACCCAGGCTATTGAACAGCCCCTGCCCGCGTACGACCAGCGACTCATCCCCGCGCCGCAATAACCCGCCGCCGGTATTGGCACTGTTAACGGCCAGTGCCTGCGCTACCTGATTCAGCGTGACGCCGTATTTTTTCAGCGCATAGGGGTTGGCTCTGACCTGGTATTCACGAATGACGCCACCAAAGCTGACCACGTCGGCTACGCCTTTAACCATGCGTAACGCCGGACGGATCTGCCAGTCCTGAATCGCACGAATCTCGGAAATCGGCATGCTGGCCGGGGCTTCCAGTACATAACGATAAATCTCGCCGACGGCAGTGGTGAGGGGTGCCAGAGTAGGTTGAACGCCGCTGGGTAGTGTGACATTCTGCAGTTTTTCCAGTACCTGCTGGCGGGCAAAGTAATCGTCCGTGCCATCGGAAAACGTCAGGGTAACGATGGATAAACCGGTGATGGATACCGAGCGCAACTGGGTAATGCGTGACACGCCGCTCATTTCGCGTTCGATAGGCAGGGTGACGGTACGCTCCACTTCTTCCGGGGCCTGGCCTATGGCCTGAGTGACCACTTGCACCTGCACATCCTGCACATCCGGGAAGGCCTCTATGGGCAGATTGTCCAGCGCATTCATGCCTAGCAGCAATAATGCGCCCGTCAACAGCAGGATGAATACGCGCTGTTGCAGCGCGAAAGTAATGAGTTTATCTAACATGGGGCGCCTCGTTATTTGGCTGCGCCAAGTTCGGAATTAAGCAACAAGGCTCCGGCAGTGACGATACGATCATTTGCTTTCAGGCCATCAACGGTATAACTGAAATCACGATCTTGAGCGCTGAGCACTACCTTGCGCTTCTGTAATACGCCCGGCGCATGCTCGATGAATACATAGCTGTATAAACCATCCGTTACCAGCGCGGTATTGGGGATGCGGAAAGCCGTGCGGCTGATATCTGCGATCAGGGTCACCCGTGCATACATTTCCGGTTTGAGCAGTTGTTCCGCGTTATCGACTGAACAGCGCACAGTAATGCGGCGGGTAACCGGATCAAGTGCCGGTGCTATTTTTTCGATGCGACCATTGAATTGCTTGTCGGGATAGGCATCGACCGCGATACTAACCGGGCGGCCTATGCGTGCTTTGGCAATCAGGTTCTCTGGCAGATCCACGCTTACCCAGACTTGATCCGGGTTGGTAATCGTGAATAACGGGTCGGCCAGATCCGGGCGGATTTCTTCGCCGGGGTTAACCTGGCGCTGGGCTACCACACCGGCTATCGGGCTGCGTAATGCGTAACCTTCATTGGTATTGCTCATGCCGTTGGGCATCAGGTTCTTGAGGCGTAACGCAGCGCGACGGGCCTCGGCATTGGACGCGGCATAATCAGACTCAGCGGCCTCCAGATCTTTGCGTGCCATGGCCTCGCCTTGATACAGGGTATGTGCGCGGTTCAGGGCTAGCTGCTTGAGTCTGACGTCGGCAGTGGCTTTTTCTGTGTCGGCAATGGCATTGCCCAGATCGGGCGCATCCATCAATAACAGGGTTTGCCCGGCGCGGACACTATCACCGAGTTCGGCTTTAATCGACAGTACACGTCCGCTGATCGGGGCGGCAATACGTGCCGTCAGGTTTTCGTTATAGGTGACCTTGCCGTTCAGCGGGTCGGCCAGCGGCACGGGCACACGCTGCACGACTTCGCTGTGTATGGCCGTAAGCTGAGGTGCGCCGGGGGCATATTGCAAGATGTCTGTATCGGCTTTGGCTTTGACTTTATATTCAGCAGGAGCGGCAGAGTGCGATTTGTACTGATAGTAAGCGCCTCCTCCAACCACGCCGGCGGCGATGAGCATGAGCCATAAATACGACTTCTTCATAATTTATTCCTGAGCAATTTTAGTGTTGGTACGCCAGATGGCGACTGAGCGTGCGTAATCGGATTGTGCGCTAAGCGCTTCGAGCTGGATGGCGCGCCAGGTACGGCGGGCATCCAGTAATTCAACGGCAGAAATGGCGCCATTGGCAAAACCGAATTCAGCGGCATTCATGGCCTTGTGCGCAGCCGGCAGCAGACTGGTTTGATAGCGGAGCAAGCGTGCCTGGCTATTCAGCAGGGCGGCGCGGGTGCGATTCAGCTCGCTTAATGCCAGGGCGCGTACGCGTTCGAGATTATCTTCAGCCGAGCTGAGCGTGATTTCCGCGTTGCGGATATCGCCTTCGAAGTTATTGCCCAGGAACAGCGGGAAGCTGATGCCTAACCCTACCGTATTTTCGGTTGCGCCCGGGTAGTGTTCCACTTGTGCGCCAACTGAAATATCCCGGGTGCGCTGGGCTCGTATCAGTTCCTTGAATTGGCGTGCGGCATCGACACGTGCCTGCGCCGCCTGCACATCGGCTCGGCGTGCGATCAAGCTGTCGAAATCAGCGGCGGTGTTGATGTCACTGGTCGCGGGCCAGTCTGCTTCGACTTGTATCTGCGCTGCCTGATTATCCAGGCCGAGCAAATAGGCTAGCGCAATACGCGCATTGGCCGCATCCGCTACGGCCTGTTCTGCGTCATTCTGGGCGCGGAGGGTGTCAACCCGGATGCGTGCCACTTCTGCCGCGGCGATATCACCAGCAGAGAGACGCAGTTCGGCTTTTTTCTGTGCCGTTGTTGCCAGTTCTGCGGCATCTGCGGTCAGCTTGATTTTTTCCTGGGCGTAAGCCACGTCATAGTAGGCGTTATACAGCGCAATGCGCTGCTGACGGGTGATATCTGCCAGGTCGGCTTCACTGGCAAGTTCCAGTTGCTGCGCGGTTTTTATGCGCAAATCACGCTTGTCACCCCGTTCGATCAGTTGGTCAATCCGTAATACCGTATCCATGCGTTTTTCATAAGGGCTGCCTGCGCCCACGCTATGTGGATTGATATTGACCGTATTGATAGAAAGTTGCGGGTTAGGGCGTGCCGCGGCGGATAATTGCGATGCTTTGGCGGACGCTACACCACGTTGCGCTACCAGCAGGTCCCGGCTGTGGGTCAGCAATAAGGCTTGCGCTTGCGGCAAGGTCAGTAGCACAGGTGCAGTCACGGCATCGTTATTCGATGCCAGAACCGTAGCGGGTGCGAGTAAAACTAGCCAGACTGATGCTGCTAAACGAATTTTCAAGCACATCTCCCGCGAGGGTAAATAAACAATTATGCCAGAACAAGCTGACAGTAATCTTAAAGCTGCATGACGATTTGTTGACAACTAGGGCATGGCTTTATGCAAGTAACGCTTCAGCACCGAATTTGGTATACAACTCATCGGGTGCGAGTGCCTTGCTGAAGTAGTAACCCTGATATTGGTCGCAATCATGCTCGCGCAGGAAATCAAGTTGCGGCTGGGTTTCCACGCCTTCTGCGACGACTTTGATATGCAGATGATGGGCCATGACAATAATGGCGGCGACCATGGCTTCATCGTTTGGATCGGTCGAAATATCACGGACAAAAGACTTGTCGACTTTGAGTTTGTCGATAGGGAAACGTTTGAGATAACTCAGGCTGGAGTAGCCAGTGCCAAAGTCATCCAGCGATAGTTCTATGCCCAGTGCTTGCAGTTGCTTGAGCAGGATGATCGAATCTTCAGGATTTTCCATGATGACACCCTCGGTGATTTCCAGGCCTACATGCTGGGGTTCAACCCCCATCTCATCAAGAATGTCGGTAAAGGTTTGTACCAGATTGGGCTGGCGAAACTGCCGCGGTGAGAGATTGACCACCATGCGCGGCAAAGCAAAGCCCTGATTGTGCCATTGTTTGAGCTGCTGGCAGGCTTGTCTGAATACCCACTCTCCCAGCGGTACGATTAATCCCGAGTCTTCAGCGATCGGGATAAACTGGCTGGGTGGGATCAGGCCCAGGCTGGGATGATGCCAGCGTAATAATGCTTCCGTGGCAATAATTTTGCCGTCGGCGAGGCTGACCAAGGGTTGGTACTGCAGTAACAGCTCATTGCGATCGATGGCCTGGCGCAGGTTATTTTCCAGCATGAGTCGTTCCGCTGCAGCGGCGTTCATCTCATGGGTAAAAAACTGATAATTGCTGCGGCCGGCATCTTTGGCGTGATACATGGCGGTATCGCTGTTTTTGAGCAGCAGGTCGACATTGTCGCCATCTTGCGGATAGACGGCAATGCCGATGCTGGCACTGGTATGCAGCTCGTGTCCGCTAATCAGGTAAGGTTCGGCCAGGCTGTCGAGTATCTTTTTCGCAACCAGCGCGGCATCTTCCGGGACGCTCAGGCTGGCGAGCAATACGATGAATTCATCACCCCCCTGGCGACCCACGGTATCGCCGGTGCGTAACGCGGCAATGAGTCGCTGCGCGACGGTTTGCAGTAATGCATCCCCAGTGTCGTGGCCGAGCGTGTCGTTAATGAACTTGAATTTGTCGAGGTCGATGAACATTACGGCGAATTGCGAGCCAGCGCGTTGCGCCCAGGCGATGGTCTGTTGAATACGGTCCTGTACCAGATTGCGGTTAGGCAAGTTGGTCAGGCCGTCATGATTGGCCAGGTGGGTGATACGGGCTTCGCTGGCTTTACGCTCGGTGATGTCACGCATGATGCCGATGAACTGGCGATGGCCAGCGAGGGAAAATTCCGACACACGCAGATCGATGGGAAAAATCTCGCCATTTTTGCGCTGTGCAGGCACTTCACGTCCGATACCAATGACGTGCGCTTCGCCCGTAGTCAGATAACGTGCGATATAGGTATCGTGCGCACTGCGGAAAGGTTCCGGCATGAGTATGGCTATGTTTTTGCCAAGCACTTCTGCGCTATGGTAGCCAAATATACGTTCAGAGCCCGGATTGAAGAGTTCGATAATGCCGGTGGCGCCGATACTGACGATGCCTTCGTCAACGTTGTCCAATAATGCACGGCTGCGTTCTTCGCTATCGCGCAGGCGGGCACTGGTTTTGTGCGCCTGTTGTTCGGAATGGATCAACCGGTTGACCAGCGGCGCAAATAGCAAGCGCAGTGCGAGCAAGGCCAAAATGATGATGCCTGCCAGCAACGGTAACAGGGCGTAGAGTTGCTGCCAGATGGGAGCATATAACTCGGCGCTGTCCATTTTTAACACCAGGCCGAGACCAAGTTTGTCGACGGGCGTGTACGCAGCGATGACTTGATGGTCACGGTAATCCTTGGCGATAATGAAACCCGTTTCTCCTTCCAGCGCATGCGTCATCGGTAACGGTACGCCTTGTGGTGTCCGTTTGGCGAGTACAAACGGTTGTGATGTAAGCGTGGTAGGAAAGCACTGCATGTTGCTGCCCTCCGATGCACATAACGCCAATTCCCCGGTTTTACCAAGGTTTTTGGCGCTGCTGAACATAAGGCTGAAGGCGGGCAGAGGGCTTTCGGCGACCACTTTGCCTACCACTTCTCCGCCATCGATGATGCTGATTTCAGCGTGTAGCAAGAGTTTGCCGGCAGATAGCAACTGCACTTGGCCGCTAGGTGTATGCAAGGGAACGCCCAAATCATAGTGTTGGGCGAAGTGCCCGGCACGGCTCAGTTCTTCGCCATTTTTATCGTACAGCGCGACAGCGCTCAGACCGGTGGACAAGAATGATTGCGTCGCGCGAGCCAACGTAGCACGGACAGACGTAATATTTTGCCGATGGTTGGCATGCTGTAGTTGCTCGATCAGCAGCGGTCGGGTCGCAATAGTGGAGATTTTTTCAATGCCACGCTGTATTTCTGATTTTGCCAGTTCTTCACGGTTTTGCAGGGAAGATTGCAAGCTGTTGCTGAGCAAGTGCTCGGCATGACGCTGCATGACATAAAACACCACTATGCCAGTGAACAAGGCAACCATGATTAGAATGGCACCTGCAACCGGAATGATCCGGTATCGATGGATAGCTTTATGCTGCATAGGCTCCACGGCGGTGTGATGGTTGATTAATTATGCGCTTATGGGCCAGTGTGCGGGTGCGTATCGTTATTATTAGCACTGGCCAGTATATGGGATTCGAGTGAATATACCATACACAAAACCTTTACACACATTACATAAGTCCTAGCGTGTGTAGCCATTATTCTGCAACATTTGCAGCCTAGAATGCAGGGTCATGCAAAAATTGGCGACTTTTGCGGCAAATTAAATTCAGATAAAGGAAAAGTAATAATGAAGTTGCAGGATTTTATGGCGAAGGCTGCGTTGAGTTTCGGGCTGATCAGCAGTGCCAGCAGTTATGCCACAGATGAAGGTTTGCGGGTGATTGATGAACATTATCAGGTGCGTGAAATGACGGCTTTGCCTGAATCCGCTCAATCACCTGTGCATCGGGTTATTCAGCCCCAGGCAAGTGAGTGAGCGCAGTGTTAGGTGGTGTTATGTACCTGCTATGCTGACAAATAGCCGAAGTGTATCAATTACCAAACCCCTGGCCCTGCCCTTTGGGATCCTCGGCGTCAAAGGGGTCGTTTAACTGGATAGCCTGAGTATTTCCCCACGCGGCCAGATCCGCGACTTGCACACCTAGCCAGTAAAACTTACCTATGGAGTCAGTGGCTTGGCCGCCTGCCAGTTGTTGATCTGCTTCAAGCAGAATGTGATGGGCGTAGGTTAATGCGCTCGCTTCATCGCGGAATACCTTCCACATGACGACCCTTTCTTGTTGCGGATCGGCTGGTAAAGTCCGTTCTTGGCCTAACAGGCTGGTTACCTGGTCATTCAAATTCGTATTGTGCATGAGTGTCTATCCTTGCATGGGGTGAGCAGTAATGGTTTATATGCCAGACAAATATGCCGGACATAGTTACCCTGCATCCAGAATACGTCAAATGAGGATGGCATTATGTACGTTAGCGTACGTTATGCAGAATTGGCTTGTTAACTCGATGCCGCCGTTGCCCCGTTACAAGGGGGTAAACGGCGGTGTGTATCTGGACTTTTAAGCCTCAGCTTTGGCTTTGGTGGTCTTCTTGACGGGTTTTGTTACGGCGGCTTTCTTGGCTGGAGCTTTTTTGGCGGCCGCGGGTTTTTTTGCCGCAGTGGCTTTCTTTGCGGGAGTGGCTGGTTTCGCTTTAGGTTTTGCCGCTGCCTTTTTGCGTATCGGTTTGCCTTTGCTGGCGCGCTCCGCGATGAGCGGTAAGGCCAGCTCAAGCGTTACGGATTCAGGCTCCATATCTTTGGGAATGGTCGCGTTGACGGCTCCGTGTTTGACATACCAGCCGTAGCGGCCTTCATTCAAGGTAACCGGTTTGCCGTCCTCGGGGTGGTTGCCCAGTGGTTTGCCGGCAGGCGCGCCTCCACGAGGAGCTCGTTCCATTAACAGCACTTCCAGCGCGCGTGGCAAGTTGATGGTGTAAACATCATCTTCTTTAGGCACGGATTTGAATTTACCGTCGTGCTGCAGATATGGACCAAAACGACCAATATTGGCAACGATGGGCAGATTGGTGTCCGGGTGAGTGCCCACTTCTCTTGGCAAAGACAGCAGTCTTAACGCGGTTGGCAAATCGGCGGTCTCGGTAGGCAGCGTTTTTGGCCATGACGCACGTCGCGGTTTGATTTTTTTGTCTTCAGGCGTTGCGCCGACTTGTACATACCAGCCGTAGCGTCCATTCAGCAACAGGATATCTTCACCCGTGGCAGGGTCGCTACCCAGCACCACCGGGCCATCTTCGTTACCGCCATGCAGTGGCCGGGTGTAGTCGCACACCGGGTACGCGGAGCAGCCGATAAACAGGCCGCGTTTGCTGGCTTGCAGGAACAGTTTGCCGCCACACTTGGGGCAGACTTCATCATCGATTGGACAGCCGCGCTCCACATCAGCCTTGGCGGTCAGGGTGCCGGAGAAGCCGTCCCAGAATTCGTGCAGCAAGGGCAGATATTTGAGCTCACCGTTAGAGACGTCATCCAGCTTGTCTTCGAGCTTGGCGGTGAAGTCGTAATCGACGTAATGCGTGAAATGCGTGGTCAGGAAGCAATTGACCAGCCGCCCGGTCGGGGTCGGCATAAAGCGTTTTTTATCCAGTATCACGTATTCGCGGTCTTGCAGCGTAGAGATGATGCTGGCGTAGGTGGATGGACGGCCAATGCCGTACTCTTCCAGCGTTTTAACCAGGCTGGCCTCGGTATAGCGCGGCGGTGGCTGGGTGAAATGCTGTTCGCCAAATAATTTATCGACCGGGATAGTTTCGCCTTCGGCCAGGATAGGCAACTTGGCATCGTCTTCCTCGGCGGCATCGTCCTGATTTTCCTGGTACACGGCAATAAAGCCGGGGAACACCAGCGTCTGGCCGGTGGCGCGGAACAGATTGGCCGGCCCGCCAACAGCAATGTCCAGACTGACGGTATCGAATTGCGCAGGATTCATCTGGCATGCCAGCGTGCGTTTCCAGATCATTTCGTACAGGCGTGCCTGATCGATGGTGAGGAATTTGCGTACGGAGTCCGGTGTGCGCGTGATCGCCGTAGGCCGGATGGCTTCGTGTGCTTCCTGCGCGTTCTTCGATTTATTGCGGAAATAAACAGGTGCTGCGGGCAGATAGTCCGGTTCGAAATTATTCTGGATGTAGTTGCGTACGTCCTCTATTGCTTCACGTGCCAGGTTGACCGAGTCAGTACGCATATAGGTGATCAAACCGACAGCACCGCTGCCGGTATCAATACCTTCATACAGTTGCTGGGCAGTACGCATGGCGCGATCAGTGGTCATGCCCAGTTTACGTACGGCTTCCTGTTGCAGGGTTGAAGTAGTAAACGGCGCTGCGGCGTTGCGTGATTTTCGTTTCTTTTCTACACGCGTAACGGTGCCGCTGTTATGTGCGGCTAACTGGTCGAGTATGCTTTGTTGCGCCTCGCCGGTAGGGACGCTGAATTGCTCCATTTTTTCGCCAGCAAACTGAACCAGACGCGCAGAGAATGTCTGGCTGGCTTTATGGCTGTCGAGATGGATGCTCCAGTATTCACGGGCAACGAACTTCTCGATTTCCAGTTCGCGTTCGACGATCAAACGTAAAGCAGGGCTTTGCACGCGGCCTGCAGACAAGCCGGGGCTGATTTTGCGCCACAATAGCGGAGATAAATTGAAGCCGACCAGGTAGTCGAGCGCACGTCGTGCCTGTTGCGCATCGACCAGCGGCATCGCGATTTCACGCGGGTTGTCTACGGCGTGCTGAATCGCACTCTGGGTGATCTCGTGAAACTCGATACGGGCGATGGGTTTTTTCGGGGTTATCTTCTTTTCCAGCAAAATCTCCGATAAATGCCAGGCAATGGCTTCACCTTCTCTATCCGGGTCAGTTGCGAGCAGGATGCGGTCGGCTTTTTTTGCCGCACGCAGGATGGCATCAACGTGGCGCTCGTTGCGCTCGATCAGTTGATATTTCATCGCAAAATCATGGTCGGTATCGACGGCGCCGGTTTTGGGGACCAGATCACGCACGTGGCCGTAGCTGGCGAGGATTTCGTAATCCGCGCCCAGGTATTTTTTCAGGGTTTTTGCCTTGGAGGGCGATTCTACAATAACAAGTACAGACATGGATGGTGTGGGGCTTAGTGAATGGAGAGACCGGTGCCGTCATTAAACAGCATGTCTTCTAATAATAAATAATCCTGGTTGGGGTTTTGACTCCACAGCACCATGAGGGCGATCCATTTGATTTTTTCCAGGCTGACATCGTCTTCATCCAGCGCCAGAACGCGGTCGATAATCCATTCGCGCTGTAATGGATTGAGCAGACCAGCGTGTTCCAGAAACAGCAGAAAGCCACGGCTCTCTGCGTCAAAGCGTTCCAGTTCGTGTGCGGCATAAACCCGGATCGCATGATGATCGGCCAAACTGGCCGGGTATTGGGCAGAATTCAGCGTGCCCAGATCAGAAAACCAGTCCAGCGCCTGATCAATTTCCAGGCCGTTAAATCCGGCCGCGTGCAGCTTGACCGTAAGCGCATCCCGATCAGGAGCCAGCTCGATCTGTGGGTAGTTTTCAAATAGAAAAATCAGTATTTCAAACATTATATCTTTACTAAACAATACGTTGGTATAGGCCGCCGGGCAAAGTTGCTACTTGCCCCATTAACTCTCTTTCCAACAGCATGGCGGAAAGCGTTTCTGCCGTCAACCCGCTGCGTGCGATTAGGGTGTCCAGATGCAGAGGGTCAAAGCCCATCGCCGTTAATAGCGCGTCATCTTCTGCGGTTGCGGCTTGTTGTCCTGTGGCGGGTGTCTGCCAGCGCAATTCATCCAGTATGTCCTGGGCAGATTCCACCAGTTTTGCGCCCTGCTTGATCAAATGGTGGCAACCGCGGGCTACCGGAGAGTGGATGGAGCCGGGTATGGCAAATACTTCCCTGCCCTGTTCCGAGGCTAAGCGTGCGGTAATCAGTGAGCCGCTTTGCAGTGCAGCTTCGACAACCAGACAGCCCAGACTCATGCCGCTGATAATACGGTTGCGACGCGGGAAGTTGCTGGCAATCGACGGCGTGCTCAGCGGAAATTCGGAAATGATCGCGCCCTGCTCGACAATCCGGTGCGCCAGCGCTTTGTTGCGCGCCGGGTAAATAATATCCAGCCCGGTACCAACCACGGCGATGGTGCTGGCCATACCTTTTAGCGCGCCATTATGTGCTGCCGTATCCACACCTAATGCCAGCCCACTGACAATAGTGAGCCCGGCATTTGCCAGACTGTGCGCAAAATTTTCCGCATTCAATGCTCCTTGCGGGGTGGTATTGCGACTGCCGACGATGGCCAGGCCAGGCTGATTTAATAATTCGCGATGGCCTTTGACATACAGCAGAGGTGGCGGATCGGTGATTTCAAGCAGGCGTTGCGGGTAATCTGCATCGGCCAGGGTAATAAGATGATTGTCGGGGTTGTCCAGCCAATCCAGGGTGGGGGTAATACGGCTCAGGTCTATGCCTTGGCTGATCTGCTGTGCAACCGCAACGGGAACATGCAGCTTGAGCGTACTGACCGTAGCAGCGTAAATCTGTTCCGGTCCGCCCAGTGCCGTGAGCAATGCACGGTAGGACTTGCCGCTCAGCCCGGACGTGAGAGCAAGCCCGAGCCAGGCGTTACGTTCATCAGGATGCAATGGTGTGTTATGGATTACGTACAAAGTCCAGCAAGTTAACCGGACGGTTAGTCTGCATCACCAGTGCGTAGGAGACTTTTTCAAAGACACGGTACACCATGATCAGGCCGGAACGGGTATCGGGCAGAGTAACGCCATCCACTTTGCCGCCATTTTTGTAAACGGCCAAGACGTTGCCTTCTTCCAGGCCGTCACGCTGACCTTTATTGATAACGATAGTCGTGTATTGTCCGGCTTCAGCCAGGCCGCCATAAGCGGAAATGACTTTGCCATTGATAACGCCGCTGGGAGCGTGTGGTACATAGCGGAATGAGTAAGTTTCATCGGCAGATTTGAGTCTGTCCTTGGCTTCGATTTCCTGCGATGCCGCAGTAATTAAGATGCGTTGTGGGTTGCCCTCAACGATAGTGCGTGCTTCACCCAGATATTCGACTTCGTAGCCCAATACTTCCTTAGTATCCGGATCGATCAGCGCTTTGCCGGGACGAAGAATTTTCCAGTTAGTGGTTTTGCTGCCGTCACTGGTAGCAAAGGCCTGATCACCGCCACCGAGTACCATGCGATCTTCTTCAGCGCTTAAAATACGCGGTGCGTTATCCAGGGCACCCTTCTCCATGACAAAAGGCTGGTTGATAAAGGCGTTGATCGCGGAGGCCGGGATAGGCAGAATGCCCGCATCATCAATGACGGTACCGCGTACTTTGGGTGAGAGCTTGACGGTGTGGCCGCTGTTAGATTTAACCAGAGACAGTCTGGGGGTAGCGCCGCTGGTATCCAGTACCACGACATCGCCCGGGTAAATCCAGTGCGGGTTTTTGATTTCGGCTTTATTCATGCCCCAGATTTGCGGCCATTTCCATGGGTCTTTCAGAAACCTGCCGGAAATGTCCCATAAGGTATCGCCTTTGACGACGGTATAACGAGTTGGCGCATTGTCTTGCAAACGCAATTCATCGGCGTAGCTTGATAAGCTCATCAAACTAGCCAATAATAAAGAGATAGTAAATTTACGCATTGAGCCCCCTCGTACCGATTTATGATTTAGTTACTATTGTATCAATCACCGTATAATATCCGATATTTTATTTAAATTCTGCATGTAATCACTTGTGTAGGCAAGTTAAATGGCCAAATTATCTATACTTCGTTACCCTGATCCACGTTTATATACAGTCGCTAAACCAGTTGAGACTGTTGATGATCGTATCCGCAAACTGGTTGCCGATATGGCCGAAACCATGTACGCCGCGCCCGGCATAGGTTTGGCGGCAACGCAGGTGGATACGCATTTGCAAGTAGTGGTGATCGATACCTCGGAAGAGCACAACGATTTGCGGGTGTTTATCAACCCGGTCATAGTGAGTGCTGACGGCATGGCCATCCATGAGGAAGGCTGTCTGTCTGTGCCCGGTATCTACGACAAGGTAACCCGTGCCGAGCGCGTTACAGTGCAGGCGCTGGATGCGGATGGCAAATCGTTTACGCTGGAGGCTGAAGGGCTGATGGCGGTGTGCGTGCAGCACGAGATGGATCACCTGCTGGGCAAAGTGTTTGTTCAGTACCTGTCGACGCTGAAGCAGAGCCGGATCAAGAACAAGCTGAAGAAACGCGTTCTGGAAACCATGTAAAATAAATTTATGCGCATAATTTTTGCCGGCACGCCGGAATTCGCCCGCGTTGCCCTCACTGCCCTGCATGATGCCGGGCACACTATTGTAGCCGTACTGACCCAGCCGGATCGCCCGTCCGGGCGCGGTATGAAACTGACCCCGAGCGCAGTCAAGCAGGAAGCGTTGCGACTGGGATTGCCCGTGCTGCAACCCGAGACCCTTAAATCCGCCGAGATACAGGCGGAATTGTCTGCATTGGGTGCGGAGGTCATGGTGGTGGCGGCATACGGCCTGATTCTGCCGCAAGCGGTGCTGGATATGCCGCGTTTTGGCTGCCTCAACATCCATGCTTCGCTGTTGCCGCGCTGGCGGGGTGCCGCACCTATCCATCGTGCTATTCAGAGCGGTGACAGTGAAACCGGCATCACCATCATGCAAATGGATGCGGGTCTGGATACGGGTGCGATGTTGCTGCGTCAGGCGCTACCCATAGCAGAGCATGACACTACCGGCAGTCTGCATGACAAACTGGCGCCACTGGGTGGCGAGATGGTCGTGGCCGCCCTGATTGCAGCCAGCACGGGTAGCTTGACCCCGCAACCGCAGCCTGATGCGGGGGTGACGTATGCGGCCAAAATCACTAAAGCCGAAGCCGAGCTTGATTTCAGCCTGAGCGCACAACAACTGGCACGTAACATCCGCGCATTCAATCCGGCACCCGGTGCATTTATGTTGTGGCAGGGCAAGCCGATTAAAGTCTGGCAAGCGCAGGTGCAGGCAGGCTCTGGTCAGCCCGGCACTGTGCTGGCGGCTAATGCGGACGGCATTGTGGTCGCCTGTGGACAGGATGCATTGCAGATTACTGAATTGCAAATGGCGGGCGGTAAACGCCAGAATGCAGCGCAATTTCTGGCCGGGCATGCGTTTGTGGCGGGATTGAATTTTTGTGAAACTCCCCCATCTAATTGATCACTCGTGATTTTTGGGAGATTTAGCAATGCTGGAAAACTGGTTTAAGACAACTATCCTGATGGCCGGTATCGTGGTGCTGTTTGCCACAGTCGGCATGCTGCTGGGTGGCAAAAGCGGAATGATGATTGCGCTGCTGTTTGCCGGCGCGATGAATGTCTACGCGTACTGGTTCTCGGATAAAGCCGTGCTGAAAATGTACAATGCTCAGCAGGTGGATGCGAGTAGCGCACCCGAGTTTTATGGCATGGTCGCCGAACTCGCGCAACGCGCCGGTCTGCCCATGCCCAAGGTGTATATTATTGATGAACCCCAGCCCAACGCCTTCGCTACCGGCCGCAACCCGGAACATGCTGCGGTTGCAGCCACCACCGGGATAATCCGCATATTAAGCCCGCGTGAACTGCGCGGGGTGATGGCGCATGAGCTGGCGCACGTCAAACATCGCGATATCCTGATTTCCACCATGTCGGCCACGGTTGCCGGTGCTATTTCCGCCATTGCGCAGTTTGGCATGCTGTTTGGTGGCGGTCACAATAACGACGAGCGTAATGTGAACCCTGTCGTTGCCATTCTGATCATGATAGTTGCGCCGCTGGCAGCCATGCTCATCCAGATGGCGATTTCGCGTTCACGTGAATTCGGTGCAGATGCGGGTGGTGCCGAAATTTCGGGTGATCCGGTGGCGCTGGCTGACGCATTACGCAAGATCGAAGCCTATGCTCATGGCGTGCCTATGCACACTGCCGAGTTGCATCCGGAAACGGCGCAAATGATGATTATCAACCCGCTCACCGCGGAAGGCGTACAGGGTTTATTTCGTACTCACCCGGCCACTGCGGAACGCGTAGCGAAATTGTTGGCCATGCGCGGCTGATTATGCGTGATCAGTTGCGCTTAACCATGCGCTGATGTCGTTGAGCAGCGCCTGCGTGGCAATATTGAACGCTGCCGCAGCTCCTGCTGCGTCATAGCTGGCGACTGGAACATCCTGTTCGAATAAACGGCGCGCAATAAGGCGATGATGCGGGATGTCGAATAACTCGGCACGCAGCGTGACATGGACATGGCCGGGGTTGCTTGTGGCGTCATGGTAGAACGCCAGCAATTCCGTAGCCAGACGCCGATCGGCGATGACATCGCTGCCAACAGCAACTACGCCGGCATACAGTTTGGCGTCAGCCATACGGCTAAACAATAATCCACTTAACCGTGTGCTGGGGCGCTCACTCCATCTGGCGAATTTGTAGCGCGCACGGGTGTTGGGCGCGCGGCTGAATACCAGAGCCTCGTTATCATCATAAACGCTGGCATGGGTGTCTTCGACCAGCAGCGTATGCGCTATGACTGGAGCCGTGCCGGGTTGAACTGTATGCGCATCGGCCAATACATAAATCATGCTGGGCAAGGCTTTGGGATTGTCGCCAAGGTTGATGCAGCCACTTAACAGGCTGATGCAGAGTGCAATTAACAGTTTATTGATCATTTTATTCTCCGGGCGCAGGTTCTGATTTGCCGGCACCAAAAATCAGCTCGCGCGGATTCGCCAGGCGTTGCCCGGTAGCGGTGATGGTGTTGGTGCTGTCGTGGACATCGCGGCTGATCTGGTTAAGCTGGTAATTGGCCGTGTTGGTCAGCATCTGCAGCTGCTTGGAGATAATTACCGACTGCTGTTGCAGATCGCTTAATGCCGCAGTGGCTTGAGTTAGCGTGTTGTTGGCATTGTCGCTGAGTTTCTGGATATTGTCGTCCAGATGCGAAGTGGTTTGCTTGAAGTTGTTGGCACTCAGCTTGACGGCATCCGAAGCATCTTCGAAACTTTGCACGGCGTGTTCGACGCGTTGTTTGTTCGCTACTAATTCGCTGGTGATTGTTTGCAGATTATGCAAAGTGGTGCTGACCGCAAGGCGGTTGTCATCCGACAGCAGGCTATTCATCTTGGTCAGCAGCTGGGCGCCATTTTCCGCCATATTCGAGAGATCCGTGGTGACTTTGTCCAGATCGGAGCTGCCCTCGGCGATGACTGGATACTGCTCTTGATCGGGTATTACGGTCAGTAATGGACTGGTGGCATCGGGATTGCTGATTTCGACTGTGGCCAGACCGGTGACGATATTGCGTTTGATGTAGGCCAGGCTGTTGGTATGGATGGGGGTGGCTTCATCGAGCTTGATGTTGACGCGCACGGCCTCTTTGTTACCGGCAACAAAGGTATAGTCGGTGACCACGCCGACCTTGACCCCGCGCAGTTTGACCGCGCTGTTGATGTCCAGGCCGTCCATGGATTGATTGTGGAAATAAATCGTGTAGTGACGGTAAGCGACGCGATCTGCTCCGCCCATTACCCATACCAGGCTGGCGGTGAGCAACAGTGCGACCAGTAATACGATGCCACCGACCAGCGTGTAGCGCGCTTCAGTTTCCATGTGTTGTCTCCAGATTGGGCGCAGAAGAGAAGTAATCCTGCAGCCAGGGGTCGTTTATTTGGCGAATCTCTGCGACACTGCCCGAGCCTAATACCTTGCCGCCTGCCAGCACTACGGCGCGATCGATAATGGATAACAAGGTATTCAGGTCATGGGTGATCAGCAATATGGTCAGGCCCAGATTATCGGCCAGCGTGCGGATCAGGTGGTCAAATTCGCGTGCCGAGATTGGGTCCAGCCCGGAAGTTGGCTCATCCAGACATAATAATTCCGGATCAAGTGCTAATGCCCGTGCCAGCGCAGCGCGTTTACGCATTCCGCCGGAAAGCTCGCTGGGCATCTTGGTGGCGGCAGAGCTGGGTAAGCCCACCATCGCCAGCTTCAGCCGGGCGAGCTGTAAACATACTGGCTTGGGTAAATTCGTGTGCTCCAGCAGCGGTGTGGCGACATTCTGTTCGACATTGAGCGAGGAAAACAGCGCGCCGTCCTGAAACAGCATGCCGAAACGCTGGCGCAGGCCTTGCATCTGTATTTCGCTGGCCGTTAAAACATCTTCATCAAATAACCGGATCTGCCCGCTGTTCGGGCGCAGCAGGCCGATAATTTCGCGTAGCAACACGGATTTTCCGGTGCCGCTGCCGCCGATGACGGCAACCACTTCACCGCGTGCCACTTGCAGGCTGACACCATCATGCACGGTATTGCTACCGAAGCGGGTCACTACCTGATCAACCTGAATGAGTATGTCCGCCATGTTAAAGATTCAGCTTCACCAGAATAATGGCGAAAATCGCATTGAGCAGGATGACGGCGACGATGCTCTGCACTACGGTCGAGGTGGTGTTGAAGCCGATGCTGCGCGCATCGCGCGCCACGGTGAAACCCATATAGCTGGCGATGATGCCGATAAACACAGCGAATACCGGGGCTTTGACCAGACCGATAACGACGGTTTTGGTAGCCAGCACCTGATCCAGACGGTTGATAAAGGTGATAGGCGTAACGCTTAGTTGCTGATCAGCAATTACCATGCTGCCGAACAGGCCGGCAATGTCTCCGACAAAAACCAGCAATGGCAGCGCGATCAGCAGAGCCATGATGCGCGGCAGCACCAGAACTGCATACGGCGATAGACCCAGTACCCTGATGGCATCGATCTCTTCGTACACCTTCATCGTGCCGATCTGCGCGGTGATGGCGGCGCCAGATCGGCCCGCCACCAGTATGGCGACAATGACCGGCGCCAGTTCCCGGCATATGGCCAGAGCCGAGCCATCCACGACAAAGATATTGGCACCGTACTGCTCGGCCTGTATGCCTAACAGATAGGCGAATACCAGGCCTAGTAAAAACATCATGCTGAATGCCAGCGGAATGGCGTAGACGAAAATGATTTCGAGCTGATTCGCCAGTTCTTTACTGCGGAAATTTTGTGGATGCCGGATCAGGTTGGCGACTTCGGCAGTCAGGATGCCGATGAAATTGACCATGCCCGCCAGATGCTTCCATGTCAGGCTGGCGCTGCTCCCCAGTCGTACCAGTAAACGATGGTGGGAGGCAGGTTGCTGCTGCTGACTGGCGCTAAAGTGCTGGCGCACCAGTTCGAAGATGGTCTGGTGTTGCGGGGAGAAGTTGGCCAGCACCAGACTATCCAGCGGAATCTGCTGAGCAGAGAGCAGATTTAACAGCGTCAGTGCGCCGCTGGTGTCCAGGCTGGTGATGCCGGCGCCATCCAGGCAGGTAGTCTCGGCTTGTGGCGTTTTTGCAAGTTGCGGTGGCTGCGCATCCAACTGAGTCAAACGCCAGTCGCCAGTAGCATGTAAATACAGCTTGTTACCTTGCGATTCCGGTTGGATGGCTGGCGCAGACATGGTGCTAGTCCTTAACCTTTGCGCTCAAAGCGGTATACGGCGAGGCTGCCCGTGAGATTGCGCAAGAAACTGACGCGTTTGCCGCCAGTCATCACGATGCGCTCGCGGATATGGATATTGAGTTTGTCGCATAGCGCTTCGAAATCATGCATGGTACACAGGTGCACATTTGGTGTGTTATACCATTGATACGGTATGTCCGCCGATACCGGCATGTGGCCGCGCAACACCTGCATGCGGTTTTTCCAGTAGCCGAAATTGGGGAAGGTGACGATGCCTTCGTGAGCCACCCTTAGCATCTCGCGCAGTATGGCTTCGGTATGGTGCATGGCCTGCAGGGTCTGCGACAGCACCACATAGTCGAAACTGTTCGAGGCGAATTCCGCCAGCCCTGCTTCCAGATCGCGCTGGATGACATTGATACCGTTCTGCACACAGGCCAGCACATTGTTGTCGGCCAGCTCTACGCCATAACCGCGCGCCTGACGCGTAGTTTGCAGGTATTTTAGTAAATTGCCGTCACCACAGCCCAGATCCAGCACCTTGGCACCGGGCTTGACCCAGTTGGCAATAAGTTGAAAATCCTGGCGCATTAAGTCGTCACCCTTTCCATATAAGCGCGAACCAAGGCGTGATAGTGCTCGTCAGGCATCAGAAATGCATCATGGCCGTGTCCGGAGACAATTTCGGCATAGCTGACATTACGGTCGTTATCCAGCAAGGCCTTGACGATTTCGCGCGAGCGCTCCGGGGCAAAGCGCCAGTCGGTCGTAAACGATACCACCAGAAAATCCGCCTGTGCGGGTTTGAGTGCCGCAGACAAGCCGGCTTCAGGGTGTTGATGGGTGGGATCGAAGTAATCCAGCGCCTTGGTCATCAGTAAATAGGTATTGGCGTCGAATGAGTCGGCAAATTTGTCGCCCTGATAGCGCAAATAGGATTCGATCTCAAACTCGACATCGTAGCCGTAGTTGAAGCTGCCTTCGCGCAGAATGCGGCCGAACTTGCTGCCCATCACATCATCGGACAAATAAGTAATATGCCCAAGCATGCGCGCCAGCCGCAATCCGCGGCGCGGATAAGTGTTGTGAGCGTAAAAGTCTCCGCCGTGGAAATCGGGGTCGGTCAGGATCGCCTGTCGCGCCACATCATTGAACGCAATATTCTGTGCCGTGAGTTTGGGTGCTGAAGCAATGACCAGACAGTTGCGTACCCGTTCCGGCAGGCTGATACTCCAGTGCAGCACCTGCATGCCACCGAGCGAGCCGCCCATGATCGCGGCAAATTTCTCTATGCCTAACAGGTCGGCCAGACGTGCCTGCGAGGTGACCCAGTCCTCTACCGTGACCAGCGGAAAAGATGAACCGAACGCCTGGCCAGTCGCCGGATTGATTGAGGCCGGGCCAGTAGAGCCATGGCAGCCACCCAGATTGTTGACGCCGATGACAAAATAGCGATTGGTGTCCACCGGCTTGTCCGGGCCTATCATGTTGTCCCACCAGCCGGGTTTTTTATCGCCGGGGGCGTAGATACCCGCAACGTGATGGTTGCCAGATAGCGCGTGACATACCAGAATAGCGTTACTCTTATCGGCATTCAGTGTGCCGTACGTCTCGTAAACGAGGTCGTAGCAAGGCAGCACCGCCCCGCTCTTCAGCGTAAGCGGCGTAGCGAAATGCGCAGTTTGCGGTGTTACCACCCCGACCGATGAATTGTTAGTTGAACCTGGCTGCATGGATATTAACTTTGAGCATGATAAATAAGATTATAGCGGTATTCCGCCCCAATCCTACAGTATTACGCGAACGCTTTTTAGCGCGCTTCACCGGCAAGACAATTATTGTGCATGATGGCCTGAGCATAGGCTGGGTCAGCGAACTGGTGAAAGAGGCTGGCGGTGGCGCGCATTTTCGTATTGATGCCCGGCGCTTGCCGGGGCGTCGCCCTACCCCCATCGAATGGGTGGTGCACCAGCATCTGTTGCCGCACAAGCTACCTATGCCATTGCTGGTTAAGGTAGAGGGTGGGCACTTACTTGTGCGGCATCTGGTGCGCAATGAAATGCCGGTCCATCCGTCGGAGATCTACTGGATGCTGACCGAGTTTCCCGATAGCTATCACTTGAAGCTGAGCGCCGCGGGCAGGAGCTTTATCGCTAGCCGTGGCATGTCTGTGGCTGATAATGCGGTGAATCTGAATGCAACCTGGGCCGGGACGGAAGATACGTTCTGACGGCTACGGTTAACTGGCGAATTCTTCCGCCCAGATCAGCGCTTTGACGTGGGCCAGATTGACCGCGTCCACACTTAGGTTGGCACTGGCTGCCAGCGCATTGATCTGGCTCTGGTTGCCTTTTTCGCAGGCGATAGCCAGTTGCAGATAGGGCGCGTAAACGCCCTGGTTGTGCAGCAATGCCTGAGTGAGATTGTCAGACAGGTTTAATTTTGCAACCGCCTGTTCCATCGGCAGATTGAGCAGCGCATCCAGCAGCGAGAATATGCCGGCGATAAACAGGCCGTCGCGATCTGCCGCGGAGAGTTGATCCTTGCCCAGGGTTTCAGCCAGACGAGCGCGGATCAGGGCATTCTGCAGCAGTATCTGGCTACGTGCGTCCTGCGAACTGCTGTTAAACAGCAGCAGCGTCAGCCAGCGGTAAAACTGGTTGTAGCCGAGCAGAATCAGCGCTTGCGAGATCGAGTCGAGTTTGCGGGAGAGACCATTGGCGGCAGAGTTGATGAAAGAAAGCAATTTGTACGACAAAACCGCATCGCGTTTGAGTACGGTTTCCAGTGCCGGGATTTCAGCCTGAGCAATGACCATATTGAGCAATTCGATCACGCGCACCCGGTTATTGTCGATGCGATGCGGAGCGTTCGGCTGGCGCTGGGTAAAGTAGTAACCCTGAAAACAGTTAAATGACATGGCCAGACAGGCATTGAAATCGTCTTCAGTTTCCACTTGCGTTGCTACCAGCATCGCACTGGACAGTTTGAGCGCGGCGATGACGTGTTTGCTTAATTCGAAGGCATTGAACTGGTGCACCTCAAAGCGTACGTACTTGGCCAAACTTAACAGCGGCGCTAATTCCGTGGCATTCACCGGATTGTCCAGCGCAATGCTGAAGCCTTCGGCAATACGTGCCTGACACTGTGCGATGGTCGCAGGTAAGTCCGTAATTTGCGTGCTATCGATGGCGAGTACCATATTTTGACCGGGCAGCATGGCCAGCCAGTCACTGCTCAACATGGGTGGTGCCATGCTGATAAATGCCATTTTGTTGCCGAGTATGGGTTTAATGTCCAGATCGATCATGCTGGCTACCAGCATCTCATCACGCATTTGCTGTATGGTCGGCGTTAACGCTGTATCAATGTTGTTCCTGAGGCTGAATTCGTAGCCGATGATATGTTGCGAAGAGTTGAGTACAGGCTGGCGTCCCAGAAAACGCTTGAGCATTTCGATGCTGTTGTTGCGCTCACCATGCGTGGCGATATCCAGGGCATCAGTGACGACCTGGTCCTGCGCTACGTCCTGGGTGTTGATGCTGAGAGGCTGATCGGCTGCTGCGGCTGCTCTGGGCTTGATAAGCGGGACCAGCTGGTCTATCGACGGCGGTGCTGGAACCGGTACAGGCGGCTTCTCGGCAACCGGTTCAACATCCTTGCTTTTCAGAAATTTGAAATACTTATCAAACATATGCCCCCCACGATGTTTACATCATACATCGCAGGTAGCAGATAGGGAATGGTGCTCAGGCTATCATGCGGCTGCCCAGAATGCAGCCCTGTGTGTGCAGTTGTCTGAGCAGGTCGTGGCCGAAGGCCAGCAGCGCATCCGGATCCGCATGGCAGAGTTCGACCGCCAGTTGATGCAGCGCCGCGCGGCCAGTCAGTTGCGCCGGGGCGAGTAGCTCGATCAGGCGGGCGCTAACGGCATTTTGCAGGCTGAAATGTATGTCATCATTCGCATCGCGGTATACCAGCAAATGTACTGCCTGATTTGGCGCGGATGCTGGCTGGTATTTGCGGCTGATCTCATGCACCGGATAGCGGTAGGCCAGATTTGCCATGACCGGGTTAAGCACCGGTATCGCATCCAGCAAATCGCCATAGGGCAAATAGTCGGCTATGTGCTGATCGAGGCAGGAAGTGGACAGTGCCAGCTCAACCCACTCGTAATGCGCCAGCTCCAGCATGAAATCCGGATAAGCGGGATCGGCCGGCCATTCCTGTTGCAGGAACTGCAAAAACTCGTCCGGTACCTGACGGAAAAAGGGCGTGCTGCAGCGATGTGTGGCAAAAAATGCGCGCAGCAGGCGTTGCCATTTGCGCTTGCCGAGCAGCCCTGATAACACCGGGAAGCAGGCGCTCACAACGGCTTCAATATTATTGAATAAAAGCGCACTGTAGGTTTGCATGCCGCGCCGATCCACGCCGCGTGGCCTGGCATGTTGTGCAGGGTCGCGGATATGACGAGTAAACTCGAGCTGGTAGTGCTGCCAGGTGGCCAGTTCTGGTGGCAGCTTAGCGGGCATGGCCATACCGTTGCTGATAACTGGCAATGCGTTCAACTTCGCTTACCAATTCCGCCAGAGGCGGGAGATTGAAGTCGCGTTCCAGCAAGGTCGGCACTACGCCGCAATGCTGATACGCGGTATCGAGCAGATCCCATACCGGCTGGATGATATCCGCGCCGTGTGTATCGATAATAAGATCGGGGGCTTGCTGATAATGTCCGGCCGTGTGCGTGTACACCACACGCTCTGCCGGCAACTGGCGGATAAAGGCGGCCGGATCATAGTTGTGGTTCACGCTGTTCACGTACACGTTATTCACATCCAGTTGCAGGTCGCAGTCCGCCTCGGTGAGCACGGCCTGAATAAAACTCAGTTCGTCCATGTCGGCTATCGGCGCGGCCACATAATAGGATGCGTTCTCGATGGCAATGCGGCGTTCCAGAATATCCTGAGTGCGACGGATGCGTGCCGCCACATAGCTGACTGCCTCGGCGGTAAACGGGATGGGCAGTAAATCATACAAGTGCCCATCGTCGCTGCAATAGGATAAATGCTCGGTATACAGAGCGATATCGTGGGTTGTCAGAAAGGATTTGACGCGCCGCAAAAATGCTTCATCCAATGGCGCCGGCCCGCCCAGCGACAGCGACAGGCCGTGGCATACGAACGGCACACGTTCGGTCAACATGCGCAAATTGCGCCCGGTCTTGCCGCCCAAGTCCATCCAGTTTTCCGGAGCGATTTCATAAAAATCGACGCTGGCGGGGAGCTGGGTGAGCAGCTCGTTAAAAAATTCGCGGCGTAACCCCAGCCCCGCGCCGGTCAGGTGCGGATTGTGCATGGCGGCTTATTTAGCGGCGCCGCATTTGCCTTCCACGGGTTTTTTGTTAGCACCACATTTAGCCTCGGCAGCTTTAGGAGCGGTCTTGGTCGCCCCGCATTTGGCTTCTTTGCCCTTCATGGATGCGCCGCAGTTCATTTCCATGGCTTTGCTGTCTTTAGGGGTGGCAGCTTCGGCGACCATGTAGCCTTTGTCCAGCTTCTGCATGGCGAAAGGATTCTGTGCGGCATGGGCGACAGGGCTGATGGCTACAGTGGCGATAAAAGCAGAGCCCAGGGTCAGGCCAAGTGTGGATTTGGTGTTCATCGTTAGCTCCAAAAATCAAAAAAGTCGGGTATCCGGTTTTCGGTTCGCAATCAGCGCGCCAATTGCGAACCTGTAGTGCTGTTATTTTGCCATATGATCTTTATTCATGCTGTCTTTACTCATGCTGCCTTTTTCCATGTCATGTTTCATCGCTTTATGGGCCTGCGGCTTTTTCGCCATCATGTCGTCATGCGCCATCGCGTCTTTTTTCATCTCGTCTTTCGCCATGGCCGGTTTGGCCATGCTGTCATGCTTCATCATGTCGTCGGCGACAGCGTGGCTGCCTGCAAATACAAAACCGGCTGCAATCAGGGTAGCAAATAATTTACGCATGTTAATCTTCTCCATAGTAACAATAAAAGCGGCGAAATTGCCGTAAATCAGGGTGCTGATTGCTCAGCAGCCCCCGAACCAGTTGTAACCCTGATCTTCCCAGTAGCCGCCTGGGTTGACGTTGGTTACATAAATAGCGGTGATGTGCTTGGGGTTTTTATAGCCCAGCTTGGTCGGAATGCGTAATTTCATCGGATAACCATACTGCCGCGGCAAGGTCTGACCATCGTAAGTAAGCGCAAGCTGTGTCTGCGGGTGCAGCGCCGTGGGCATATCGATGCTGGTGTAATAATCGTCCGCGCATTGGAAGCCGACGTACTTGGCCGACAGGTCAGCGCCGATGTGCTTGAGGAAGGTGGCGAACGGTACGCCGCCCCATTTGCCGATGGCACTCCAGCCTTCCACGCACACATGGCGCGTTACCTGACTGGCTTGCGGCAGTTGCTGCAATTGCGCCAGACTCCAAGGGCGCTTATCCGCGATCATGCCGCTGAGTTCCAGCCGGTAGCTGTCGCCATCGACGCGGGGCACAGCTTCAATGCCATAAAATGCATTAAACGGGAACGGCCGGGTAATCATCGATTCCGGGTAAGTGGGTGCCAACTTTCTGGGGTCGAATAACCAGGCTTGCACCTTGTCATTGAATGTCGATACGCGCAGCAGCGCCTGCTCAACGGCGTCCTCGTCGGTGAGCGCACATCCGCTCAGCAGTGACAGCCCGCCCAAAGTCAGGCCACGTTGTAGGAACAAACGGCGGGAAGGTTGCGGCAGGGCTTGCAGCGCGGCTTGCGCCACGGCAGCTTCGTCGAGCAACTGGATTTTTTTCGGTTTGAACATATCAGTTCCCTTAGCGACCGCGGATCATCAATAACAAGGTACGCGGAATTAACGCCACCATGAGCACATGCACAGCCACCACAGCCACCAGGGCCGACATCGCCACAAAATGCACGATGCGCGCGGTGTCGTAGCCGCCCATCAGCTCGCGCAGCAGCGGGAACTGTACCGATTTCCATATCGCCAGCCCGGACAGCACCAGCACGATGGTGTCGAGGATAATGAACAGATACGCCAGTTTCTGCGGCTGGTTGTATTGGCTGAGATCGGCATGGGCGAGCCGACCTTTGATGGCCGAGTGCATATCATGCAGTAGCCCCTTGGGTGAAATCGGTAACAGCTTGCGTTGGAAGCGGCTGGTCGCCAGATTCAGCCCCAGATACAGCAGGCCGTTGCCGAGCAGTATCCACATGGCAAAAAAATGCCACAGCAGTGCGCCACCCAGCCAGCCGCCGAGGGTGATGTCGTCAGCAAAGCGGAAATCGAAAATCGGCGATGCGTTGTAGATTTTCCAGCCGCTCATCACCATGATCACCACCGCCAGTGCATTGATCCAGTGGCTCAGGCGCAGCCACAACGGATGGATAATTTGCCCTTGATTCATTGATAGACTCCGGGAAACTCCTGGCGCAGATGTTCCAGCTTGGGCAAGTCGTTAGCAACGATATAGGGCTGGTCAGGATGCAGCGCCAGATAATTCTGATGGTAGTCTTCGGCCGGGTAAAACGCCGCCAGGGCAGCCACCTGGGTCACGATCGGAGCCGGATACAACTTCATGCTCTGCAATTGTTTGATGTAGGCTTGCGCCACCTGGCGCTGGGCGTCATTGCTGTAAAAAATGGCTGAACGATACTGCGTGCCGTGATCCGGGCCCTGGTAGTTGAGTTCGGTAGGGTTGTGCGCCACCGAGAAATAGATTTTGAGCAGTTGCCCGTAACTGATCTGTTTAGGGTCAAACACCACGCGCACAGCTTCGGCATGCCCAGTGGTGCCGCGGCTGACCTGATAGTAGCTGGCGCTGTTGGCTTGGCCTCCGGCATAACCGGAGGTGGTGCTGGTGACGCCCTTGACGTGTTTGAATACGGCATCAATACCCCAGAAACAACCACCGGCCAGCACGGCTGTTTGTTGTCCGGTGCTGCTGGTCAGATCTTGCAGCGGGTCCGGCAGGCTGCGCAATTGGCCGTCCGCCATGGCTGACCCGCTCAGCAGCAATGCAGCGCAGCCAAGTATGGCGAATTTATGCAGCAGAGGGTGCGAGTGACGCTGAAACATGATGATGTCCTTTTCATGGCTGACGGTTAAGTAACCGGGTTGCTCATTGATTCGCGGCAAGCGCAAAAAAGGTTACAAACGGCTGAAAAATTTTTCAAAATAATTAGCTGGCAGAGAAATATGCGCATGAATTCAGTGAACAGTCAGATTCGAGTAGAATGTGCGCAGCTTGAACAGGACGACACGGTAGAGATCAGCGTGACAAAAAAACCCGCAGCTTTGGAACAATTGATGCAGCAGGCGCAGGCCGGTGATAAGCACGCCTATGCCGAGCTGCTGCGGGAAACTGCGCGCTTCCTCCACCCCTATCTGGCCAAGCGCCTCAGTGCCGCCAGCGACGTTGATGACCTGCTGCAGGAAATTCTGGTTTCCATCCACAAAGCCCGCCACACCTATGACGGCAAGCGCCCATACAAGCCGTGGGTGTTCGCCATTACCCATTTTCGCCTGCAGGATTATCTGCGCAGCTACTATGCGGATAAGCTCAGGCATGCCACCGAATTATCCGAAATCGAAGATAATTTGCGCGAGCCTGTAACCTATTCCGACTTTACTTACGAATCTATTAGTGGAGAGGTCAGGCAGCTGCCGAAAAAACAGGCGGAGATACTGGACCTGATGCATCAGGACGGTTATACCGCCAAGGAAGTCGCGGAGAAAATAGGCATGAAGGAATCAGCAGTGAAAGTCGCTGCATACCGAGCGTACAAGATATTAAGAGAGAAACTGACACGATAATGGATGCAATGGAAAAACACATAGCCAGTCTGGTAGCGGATGCCGGCCAGCTACCGTCAGCGCCCAGCCCGCAGTTGCTGTGGCTGAAGTGGATGGGCGTCGCGGTCGCATACATCGCGCTGTCGCTGCTTGTCCTCGGCGTGCGCCCGGATCTGCTGGCAGAGCTGCATAGCGGTCTGTTCGTTGCCGAGATCGTTATGCTGATCGCAATCGTTGCCACCACCGCGCTCAGCGCCACCCTGCTCGCCTACCCTGACATGTATCAGCATCGTCGCCTGGTGCTGGCACCCATCGCCATGTTCGTGCTGTTTATCGGCGTGATCATCCTCGCCTGGCAGGCTGACAATCCCCCAGCCCCGCCGCCGGTACACAGCTTTGAGTGCTCGCTTACTATTGCCGTGCTCGCCCTGCTTCCTGCTGCGTGGATGTTCTACAGCATGCGCCGGCTCGCCAGCACCCATCGTCGTTCAGCCGGCATGGTAGTCATGCTTGCCGCATTCAGTATCGGTGCCATCACGCTTAGATTGTCAGAGCAGACCAACTCCATCCTGCACGTGATCGAGTGGCATTATGTACCGATGATAGGTGTGGCGCTGCTGGGGGTGTGGCTGGGGAAGGTGTTGCTGAAGTGGTGAGTATCAAGGCTCACGGATTGAATAGGCTGATGCCGGCGGTGTGTCAGGTTCATTCCGCGCAGGCATAATTTCCGGCAGGAGGCCGGTAGCATCGGCAATCATTTCCGTAATCAGAGTCTCTGGTGCAATGTCCTGCTCGTGCGGCCAGGTGACCGCGCCGAACAGGATGCCCACCTGATTGAAATAATGCACATCGCGTAACTCACGAAAAACGCCGTGATCCAGATATGGCTTCAGGTCGAAAATCCCCTTGCGGCCATCCTCGATCTCCACATGGATACGATAATCCGGCAATGGTTTAACCGTTTTGACATCCCAGTACATGGCATTACCTCACAATGGATCAATTTTGTATGGATTCTCGCCGCTAACCGCAAGTTCCCAGTCGGCCATCAATTCATCGCGGTGCAGCTCGATCCACGCCTGCACCAGCCGTAGTTGTTTACGGGGCAACTCGCCCGATAAAATCTCGCCATCGTCAATGCCTATGGAAGCCTCAAACTCTGCATATTTAGCGTGGATATGCGGCAAGTGATGATGCTTATTGTCAAGCAGATACAGGCGAATGATAATCCCGTAAAACATGGAAATGATGGGCATGACAAACTCCTGAACATTGCACAGCCTGATATTGCTACAAACGGTTGAAACAACCGTATATTCATAATCACATCATGCCGTGAACTGTAACGGATATCAAGGCCAAGCTGCTGAGGCAGCAGGATTTGCCTAAGTGTGGTGGCTTTGTTGGCATGGCAGGCCGGGCAACCCCGGTCTGCCATAGCTGGAGAATTGCTGCATAGCTAGAGTCGATATTATATTTTTGTGTCAGTTTTTGGCTTAATTTCAATAGTTCGTGCAGATTATGTTGGAATGTTAGAACCGACCCCCATACACTCAATTAGGCAATTGATGGGTTTCGCTATGCGCTACCCATCCTAAGGGATACGGGCTAACCGGCTGTCCGTTTTCGGGGGGTGCGTGGGGTCAGGCGAGAAGGTTTCTCAATCAGTCGACCCGAGACGAATTTGTGCAGCACGCTGGCAATCAGTGTTTGATAGGGAATACCTTCTTCCAATGCGCGAGCCTGGATATCCATCAGATCAGGAGAGGAAAGGCGGATATTTACACGACGATCCTTGATAAATGTGGCTTGAGCGGCCTCCCGAAATTTGCTGAGTTGCGCTTTTGACGGCGCAATGGATTTAAGCTCGCCCTTTTCGTAGGCGGCGAGGATATCCTCTTCGAAAGCATCATGTTTTTGCATCTTGTTCACCTTGATTCAAATAGTCCCGAGTAGCCTTGCGGCTAGGGATGATGGTCTTCAGAAAAAAATAATTTTCCTCTTCAACGAATGGAACCAGATAGGCGTAACCATTAAGCGCAATGACAAAAACCAACTGGTTCGGGTACTTGTCCGGATTGGGATGTTGTAGTAAATCCAACAGGCCATCGGATTCAATCACTAGCACGATTTCTTCAAAAGAAATATCACGCTCGGCTTTCAGTTGCTCGTTTTTTTCATGGCTCCAGCGAAAAGGTTTCATGCGTTCAGTATAGAAAATTGTGTGCCTTTTGTCACCACCATTAAATAGGGAAATCTCGGTCTCCCAGAGCAGTATCGGCTAATATTGCTCCGATGGCTAAAGACTACCATTTTGTTGGAACGTTAGAACCGACTCCATGCCTCTGTTACTTTGCTTGCCACTGATTGTGGTGGCGTTGGTGGGGAAGATGTTGTTGAAGTGGTGAGGTGGATTGTTTCACGGGAAACAATTGGTTGAGATATTGCCAATATTGGCATGGCAGGCCGGGGGTTGCCCGGCGGCAAGTCACTTTCTCTTGCTTGCCCAAGAGAAAGTAACCAAAGAGAACGGCACCCCGTTCCGCCGCCCCTGCGGGGTACCCTGCGTTGCTCGTCAAGCCGGGCGGCTGCGGAACTCGGCCTGCGGCCTCAGACAGTCCTCGCCGACTGCCCCCGGCTCGACTGCGCTACTCGGCGGAGGAGAGGGGATTTTAGAAGCAAAATTCAAAATCAAATTACCTATCCGGGCAATCCTGGCCTGCTACAGTTGGTGACTCGTTACATATTCAGGCTGAAGCTTAGTTTAAGCAGATAGTTTGCGGATTATGTTGGAATGTTAGAACCGATCCCATGCCATTCGCGTCCCGTTCGAATGCTTAGGTAATATTTTGGATAGTGCGACACTTCGGAAACGCCGAGCACCCCCAAAATTTGCTACCAGCCTTATCGCCGTTCTTTACAGTACGCAGAACCATTTCGGCTCCGCACTTCGGGCATGACCTTGGAGCGTCCGGATCCAAGCGATGCTGGACATTTGTTACATGCTCACGATTGGTCGCGAGCGATGGAGCCATGCGCTCTGTGCTGATTGCCGAGTACACTGCTTCAACCTCGGAGGCGGAAAGAATAGGGTTGGTTTTTGACTTGATGTATGAAATGTATCCGCCAGCGTAGGTCACACTCGGTGGCATTTTTGTTTTGAATTCGCTACCACCTACGAAGACTATGACGGAGTGAAATGTTTCTAAAGGGCGGTTGGTCAAGGACTCAAGCGCCTTGATGTGCTTGAAGTTCTGGCGAAGTGGATTTTGAAATTTGTTATTTGTTCTGAAGAGCTTCTGTGTCCACATGGCTTGATTTTCATCTCCAAATATCCAGCCGCTGTAGTTTTTTGTTTCAACAACGAATACACCAAACCGTGATACGAATACGTGATCGATTTGCGTCGTTCCGTCCGGTGTTTTGAGCGTTACGTTGTGTATTGCTCGGTACTCATTAGGATCGAGCAGGAACCTTGCCGATAGTCGGACAAGCAACTCGCCAAAGAACCCTTTGAACCAAGGAGTTTTCGCGATTCCCGCTGCAATAAGCAGGGGTAGTAGCCACCACAATTGATTAAAGATAGGTTGCAGAATGGATGTAGTGTGCATAGGTTACCTAACGAAGTAGAGCGGCCCTGACCGCCGGTTTAGGGAGGCCGCAACTACGAAGTGCGGACCTCGGCGCCGAGATGCCTGTGCCGGGGGTGATTGCCATGTTAGGCATTATTGCAACAAATAAGATAACGGGCAACACGACAAAAAGAACTGCAACGCCCAAGCAACCGCTACGTGACTCACGCGGGAAATTACTGGTTCGTGTATTCGGTTGTGCAAACCCTCCCGTGGAGGTTGAATTCCTGCTTGAAGAAACCACCGGTGGCTGAAGTGTTTGATCGTGAGAATAAGCGGGTCTGACTGCTTGAGATTCTTGCGGGGGGTGTGAGTCGCGCCACTTCTTGTGGCATGTGTTACAAAAGAAACGTCGGGTTCCCTTTTCCCAAGCGGCCACAGTCCTCTTGGTATGCGTGAACTGTTGTGAGCAACCTGCACATTCGAATCGTACGTTTGATGGGCCGCTCGATAAAGGACGCGGCCTTGCCGTTGTTCACTTGGATTTGTTTTTGGCGAAAACGACGAGAAGAATGATGGCAACAAATGCACCAACTACTGCAATGAATATGCTGTCAGGAATCTGCATCATGGTAACTGCCTAACGTAATGGAATGGACGCCCACTTCCCAATACGGCATCCAAGTGCCAAAGTAGTGGTTGTGCTTAAACAAACACTAAACATGGAAAGGGGCATCCGAAATGAAGATTACGACAATAGGCATTGATTTGGCAAAAACTATTTTTCAGATTCATGGTGTTGACCAGTATGGCAAAACTATCGAGCGCAAGCA